>CAZHBC010000060.1:0-6759 GCA_964530715.1 uncultured Sutterella sp.
ATGCAATCGTTTCTGACCGTTCGCGCGAGGCTCCTGTCGCAGGTGTTGTTGGAACGCTCATGACAAACTACGCTTTGGAGAAAAAGTTTGCAGAAGACAGGATTCCCTTCTTACGCGCAAAAGTGGGCGACCGCTATGTGATGGAAACCCTCCTAGAACGTGGCTGGCTTTTTGGCGGAGAATCGAGTGGCCACATCATCGCCCTTGATCGTCAAACCACAGGGGACGGTATCGTAAGTGCCTTGCAGGTCCTGGCAGCCTGCCGCGCGCAAGGCAAGACGCTCTCAGAGATACTTGCGGGACTCACCCTTATGCCACAGATTCTTATCAACACCCGCGTTGCTAAGGGATATCTCTGGCAGGAGGATGCGCCTTTTGTTAAGGTGGTTCGTTCGGCTGAGGAAACTGTTAAGGGTCGGGGCCGCGTGCTCGTACGTCCTTCTGGAACAGAGCCTTTGATTCGCGTGATGGTTGAGGCAGATGACGCGGTGTTCGCGCGGAAACTCGCAGAAGAGATGACCGCCGCAATTACGGTTTAGGGAAAGACATTTAATCGATAAAAAAACGCGTCCTCCGAAGCGAAAGAACGCAGAAAGGGATAGGGAGAGCTTCAGAGGACGCGTGGACTTAAATCAAAGGAAAATTGGCTGTTTTCTCTCCTTAAAAGGTGTGGTTAATTCCGAGACCCGCTTGAAATTGGTTAAATCCATCGTAGTCAGCAAAGGCTTTCTTTCCCTTCACGTAGACAGCACCAGCATAAAGGTTTGTGCGCTTAGAGAATTCATAGGTGTAAGAAACACCTAGTGTGTAAGCACGGCCCTTCTCATTTGTGTCGGTGAATTTCACATGGGCGTATTGGCCAGCCACAGCAAGAGTACCCCCGGCAATTGGAGCTGTTGCTCCGAGTAGGAAGCTTTGGACCTTCCCAGGCACATCATCATCTTCGTTTTCAAAAGCTCCCTCTAAGGCACCATCTGCAAAGGAGCGAAGAGAAACCTTGTTTCCATACTGATAAAGGGCCATGGGCTTGATGAAGCCTGCATCCCAAGAGAGACCCGCAGTGAGGTAGTAGGAATTAAGTTTTGGCATCGTGGAAGTTGCGGCATAGCGGACGGTTTCAGCGCTCACCATTCCTGCAAAGGGCCCGTTTTCGTAACTTACGCCGAAGCCATAGTAGTGATCACGCTCAGACCATTTGGCAATATCGTTATCCCCCATCGAGGCTTGTAGACCAATTTTGAGCCCTTCTGCGGGCGTGATTTCTAGAGCGAGGGCAGAGTCAGGGGCGAGGTCTTTTGTGGAAAAGAGTCCCATGCCACCTAAGCCGTAGGCAGCTTCCAGAGGGTCAAAGGCAGAAGCCATATCAAAGTCGCCACCGCCCGAGGTGATAGCGCCTCCTAAGTTACCGGCAGAGAACTTCAGGATGTCGTTACCAACCCAAATGTATGTCATCGAGTCAAAGATGGTGTTCTCTGTTGCCATTGCGCCTGAGCTTGAATCGTATTCACCTTCAAGAACAACACCAACGTTCCAACCGTTACCAAGTTCTTCCTCGGCTGTGATGCCCCAAACGGAGTCGCCAGCCCAAGCCGATTCCATTGCAAAGTTTGTAGTGGACTTGTTGCCATTCTCAGCTGTAGCGCGTGTGTGCGTTGCAACAACCCCAGTGGAAATTGAGCCGTATATATTCACATCGGCAGCGTTTGCGCCAAGTGTTGCTAAGGCAGCAACAGCGGCAAGTGTGAGTTTCATTTTCATGAGAGGAGATTCTCCAAAAAATCAAAAAAAGTGGGCGACCGTTTTAGCTGGAGTCCGGTGCTTTCGGCCGCCCGTTTGTCTGCATTATAAACGCAAATGAGAATCATTCGCAATAAGAAATTTCTAGATTGGTCATTTTTAACTTTTCAGGAATATAATGCAGAAAAGTTACAACTTTTCTAGATTACAATGAGGAAAAGTTAAAAATGAAGCAACTTTACATTCCTCGCCTCCTTGAAGCTGCAATACAAAAACTCCCGCGAGAAAAGGCATTGGTTCTTTTTGGCGCTCGTCAGGTCGGCAAAACAACTCTTATCCGTGAACTTTTTGATGGAACTCGGTCGCGTTGGTTCTCTGGAGATGAAATGGAGGACGTGGCGTTGCTTACTAGCCTCACATCGCAGGCTGATTTACAGGTACTTTTAGCGGGGCTGGAAACACTAATCATTGATGAGGCACAACGTGTTCCTCGTATTGGGCTTCTCTTAAAGAGACTTGTAGATGCTCGGTCGGGTGTGCGGATTGTTGTGACAGGATCGAGTGCATTGGAATTCGCAGGCGGTGTTGTGGAGTCTGTCGCAGGACGATTTTTTAAAGAGGAACTTTGGCCAATATCCATTGAGGAGTTAGCAAAAGACACTTCTTGGCTTGACGTTGTTAGCGGTGTGCGTGAAAGACTTGTATTTGGGAATTACCCGTACGTTATCCGTGAGCCTCGTTTTTCTAAAAAGACACTAGAGGGTCTTTCTGACTCAGTAATTTACAAGGATATTTTTAGCATTAGCGGCATTCGCAAATCAGAGAAATTCCAGCGTTTGGTAAAGCTTTTGGCTTACAACGTTGGTTCGCTAGTTTCCTCTGACCGTTTGGCGCAAGAATGTGGGCTAAGTGCAGGGGCTGTTGCTAACTACATTGACCTCCTAGAACAATCCTTCATTGTAAAGACTCTGACAAGTTACTCGAGGAATCTTGCGAATGAACTAAAGAAATCTAAGAAGGTCTACTTCTGTGACTTAGGGATACGCAATGCAGTTATCGGGGATTTCTCCCCATTTTCTTCGCGTAGCGATAGCGAAAGAGGTGCCCTTTGGGAAAATTTCTATGTCATCGAGCGTTTCAAATATCACGCATATAAGGAAACAGGTGCAAAACTTTTCTTTTGGCGAGACAAGCAAAAGCACGAAGTTGATCTTGTTGAGGTTATGCCAGATGCCTCAATGCAAGCTTTTGAGTGCAAGGTAACGGATGAGAGCTGCTCAGTCCCGAAAGCCTTTGCGAAGAAATACCCCGAGTGTGCTTTCCAAGTAGCAACAGTGGGAAATTTCTATCGCTATTTCACAATGCCTTCGGACTAGAAACAGAACGGAATGTTTGGCTTAGTTGGTGTTGAATTGAGAGATGGGCGCCGCAATCCTAATTGAAAACCTTTGGTTTTCCGTAAAAAAGTGGCGTTTTTTACGTATGCTTATAAGCATGCGGGTTTAAAATCCTGCGTCTCTTTTCATTTTTTTTGGTCTATTTGAGTATGAAACCGTCAACCTATATGACAGCTTCCGAAATTCGGAAGGCGTTTTTGGAATTTTTCAAAGGTAAGGGCCACACAATCGTTAAATCGAGTCCTGTGGTTCCGAAGGATGACCCGACACTGCTTTTCACAAATGCAGGTATGAACCAGTTTAAGGCGAACTTCCTTGGCCTTGACCGTTCACTTTCTCGCGCAGCGACTGCACAAAAATGCATCCGCGCAGGTGGTAAGCATAACGACCTCGATAACGTCGGTTACACCGCCCGCCACCACACCTTCTTTGAAATGCTCGGAAACTTTAGTTTCGGTGACTACTTTAAGCGCGAAGCGATTTCTTGGGCTTGGGAGTTGCTTACAACGGTTTATAAGCTTCCAGCAGAGCGCCTTTGGGTGACGGTTTACGCAGAAGACGACGAAGCCTATGCGATTTGGAACCAGGAGATTGGCGTTCCAGCTGAGAGAATTGTCCGCATTGGTGACAACAAAGGCGCTCGTTACATGTCAGATAACTTCTGGATGATGGGCGACACAGGTCCCTGCGGCCCCTGCTCAGAAATTTTCTACGATCGTGGTCCCTCGGTTCAAGGTGGTCCTCCGGGAAGTGCGGAGGAAGATGGCGACCGCTACATGGAAATCTGGAACCTTGTCTTTACGCAATTTAACCGCGATGCAAGCGGAAAGATGAATCGCCTCCCGAGACCCAATATCGATACCGGTATGGGTTTGGAGCGCTTAGCTAGTGTGTTGCAGGAAGTTCCTACAAACTACGATATTGATCTCTTCCAAAACATCATGCAGGCTGCAAAGGCTGCAGTAGAAGAGGTGGGAGCCACGAATGTTGATCCCCAGAGTCCTTCTTTGAAGGTCATTGCTGACCATATCCGCTCCTGCGCATTCTCGATTGCAGATGGTGTAAATCCTGGTAACGAAGGCCGCGCTTATGTTCTTCGCCGTATCGCACGTCGTGCAATTCGTCACGGCTATAAGTTGGGTGCTCGTGGGTTGTTCTTCTATAAACTAGTCGAACCGCTTGCTCGCGAGATGGGAGATCTCTATCCCGAACTTAATAACCCCCGCATTGCAGATGTCATCCGGGCCGAAGAAGAACGTTTCGGTATGACGCTTGCTACGGGTATGGAAATCTTGGAAGCCGCTATTGCACAAACAAAGAATGGTGTCCTTGACGGAGAGATTGCTTTCAAACTGCATGACACTTACGGCTTCCCCGTTGACCTCACAGGAGATGTCTGCCGTGAACGCGGGTTAAAGGTGGATATCGATGCCTTTAACCTCGCGATGAACGAACAAAGAGAAAAGGCGCGTGCCTCTGCAAAATTCAAGATTGCAGCGGGACTTGTCTATAACGGTGAAGCTGGACTCTTCACAGGTTACAACGAACTGGAAGAGGCAGGCACCAAGGTTCTTGCCCTTTACAAAGATGGAACAGAAGTCGAATCTGCTACAGCAGGCGATGATATCGTTGTCGTCCTTAATAAGACACCGTTCTACGCTGAGATGGGCGGTCAAGTTGGCGACGCGGGAACACTCACAAACGACACAACACTCGTTAAGGTGACAGACACCTTCCGCATTAAAGCCAATGTCTTCGGTCACGCTGGTCACGTTGCAGAAGGTGCAATCCGTAAAGGAGATATCCTCGATGCGGCAGTTGATAGGGAGCGCCGTGCAGCGATTGCCCGTAACCACTCTGTGACACACATCATGCACAAAGCTTTGCGTGAAGTGCTTGGCACACACGTGGCACAGAAGGGAAGCCTTGTTAACGACGCGGTGACCCGCTTTGACTTCTCGCACGATAAGCCCATGACGGCTGAAGAAATCGCTGAAGTTGAAACAATCGTCAATAAAGAAATTCTTGCTAACACCGAGACGCTTTGCCGTGAGTTGCCGCTTGAAGAAGCGAAAGCAACGGGGGCTACGATGCTCTTTGGCGAGAAGTACGGGAAGACTGTTCGTGTGATGAACATTGGTTCCTCATGCGAACTCTGCGGTGGTACACACGTGCGTCGCACGGGAGATATCGGTCTCTTTAAGGTCTTAGGAGAGGCAGGTATTAGTGCGGGCGTGCGTCGTATTGAAGCCGTAACGGGCATGAACGCCTTAGCTCTTGCGCAAAAAGATGCAACACTTCTTGCCGTGGCCTCAGCGAAGTTCAAGGCCCCTGCGGAAGAACTTTCTGAGAAGATTGACCTCGTGCAGGCAGAGGTCCGAGCACTTGCGCACGACCTGGAGCGGGCAAAGAGTAAGCTCGCTGCGCACCAGGTCGCAGGCCTTGTGCACCAAATCACTGAGATTAATGGCACAAAGGTTCTTGTGACAGTCTTGGAGGACCTCGATCCTAAGGCTCTGCGTGGCACGGTCGATTTTGTGAAAGATCAAATGAAGTCGATTGTTATCCTCTTTGCTGTAAAGACTGAGGATAAGTTGCAGTTCTGTGCTGGCGTAACAAAGAACCTTCTTGGAAAGGTGAAGGCAGGGGA
This sequence comes from uncultured Sutterella sp., assembly GCA_964530715.1. Taxonomy (GTDB): domain Bacteria; phylum Pseudomonadota; class Gammaproteobacteria; order Burkholderiales; family Burkholderiaceae_F; genus Duodenibacillus. The sequence goes on from CAZHBC010000060.1 coordinate 5,785, forward strand.
ACTCGTCAACGTCGCAGCCGCTGCTGCTGGTGGTAAAGGAGGCGGACGCCCTGACATCGCAATGGCGGGAGCAACGGATGTTACGAAGCTAGAGAACGCCTTCTCGGCTGCCAAAGCATGGCTTCGTGAGAAGCTTAGCTAAATGACTGAGAAAGTCATTGACCTTAAAGGGATGCGTTGCCCAATGCCTGTCCTAAAGACAAAGAAGGCATTGGCAACGCTTAACGTCTCTGAAGAAATCACAGTCCTAACTGACGATCCTCACGCCGTCGCGGACATCGCTCTTTTTGCTAAACAAAGCGGCCACACTCTTTTGTCGCAGGAGACAAATGCGGCAGGTGTGACACGTCATGTTTTTCGTAAAGAGAAAGTTTCCCGTTTGTAGAAAAATTTCGCTTAAAGAAAACCCTACGAGGGGCGTCCTCTAAACGGTGGATGGAGAGGCCTATCTCTAAGACGCAACACTCGTGAGTGAGCCAATGTGGATATAAACGTGGCGAAAATACAACAAGGCAACTACTTTAAATGTCTTAGAGGGTTTACTTTTAATTTCTCGTATTTTTCTATATATAAAATAGCTCTAGTGGAATAAGGCATTTTGCTTATTTCTCACAGAATCCAGTCCTCGAAATTCCAAGTTTCAAATTCAATTGCGTGGGCGGAGGTAAAACGGTCGTTAACACCGTTTGAAATTTACTTTAATTAAAGGAAATTTATTATGAAAAAGACACTTATCGCTGTTGCCGCACTTTCTGCGATGGCTGCGTCTGCAATGGCGGCCGATGTAACGCTTTATGGAAGACTTGACACGGGTTTGGTTTACCAACATTCTGAGAACTTGGCCAATGTTAAGACCAACAAGTTCTCCATGGAATCTGGTTTCACAACTGGTTCTCGTTGGGGTTTAAAGGGAACAGAAGAGATTGGTAGCGCCAAGGTTGGTTTCATCCTTGAAGGTGGTTTTAACAGTGACGA
>CAZHBC010000061.1:0-6723 GCA_964530715.1 uncultured Sutterella sp.
ATTTCTCGTTAGTATTTACCCGTTTAGAGGGAATTATTTTTGTTTGCTACGTTGCACGATTTTTACCCCGCTGTTTTTAGTAATTTAGTAAATTTAGCTCTTTGATGGCTATATTTACTATGTTTGAAAACTTCTATTTTCCCTTTTGACGTTCCAATGTTTCAAGAGCTAAGCCAGCGAGATAGTTTGTTTGATCTGCTAAGAAAAGCGGGATATTTAAAAGATTTCCATCTAGTTTTAGGTTCTTAAGCGAAAAGCGGATTCGAAGCTTGATTTCTTTACTAAAAAGTTCTGTGAATTTTTTTAAACTTGGGCTTACCGTGTTCGTTTCTGACTTAACTTCAACGGGGATAATTTCGTTTTCTCGCTGGATTAGGAAATCAACCTCGTAGGAAGGGTTAATTTGGCTCCAATAGCGGGGCATTACCTCAAATTGCTGTACTAGGGACTGCAGGATGTAGTTTTCAGTCAGTGCTCCCTTAAACTCTGTAAATAAACGATTTCCTTCGCCAAATGCCGCAGGAGAAAGCTGCGCCTTGTGTCTTAGAAGTCCGACGTCTGTGAGATATATTTTGAATGCGGTCAAATCGTCATTTGCAGCAATCGGAAGCCTCGGTGCATTGCTCCGATAGATTTTATAAAGTAGTTCTGCATCCACTAGCCACTGTAGCGCATCTTCGTACTCGCGGGCTCGGGCACCTGGTTTAACCACGCGGTAAAGGAATTTCTTATTTTCGCGAGCAAGTTGCGAAGGGACAGACTGCCAAATCATTGAAATCTTTGGGAATGCACTCTTTCCTGGGTGCTTGGCAAAATCTCTTTCGTAGCCATCGATGATGTTTGATAGGGCCTCCTGCGATGCTTCAACGTCGCGGGCCTCCGCCCAGAGCTTGACAACTTCTGGCATTCCTCCCGTGACAAAATACATCTTTAATTTTTCCGCTAGAGGATTAAAGAATGCTTCTGGAACTGGCTCTATGGTGTTTATGGAATCGATGTAGGTAGCAAGGTTCCCGTCGCCATTTGCTAGCAAAAATTCCTTAAAAGTCATGGGATAGACATTTAGGAAATTCACTTTGCCAACGGGAAAAGATGCCGGTTTTGCTAAGGCTATCCCTAAGAGAGAGCCGGCACAGGCAATGTGGTATTGGGGTGCGTTTTCACAAAAGTATTTGAGGGTATTGAGGACTTCCGGGGCTTCCTGTATCTCGTCGAAAATTACGAGTGTTTTCTCGGGGAGTATCCTCTTACCGCTGACGAGCATTAGGTTTTGTAGGATTCTGTTGACGTCTTTTGTCGTTTGGAAGAATTCTTGGAAGTCCGCGTGTTCATCGAAATTAAAGTAGGCTGTATTTTCATAGAAACGACGCCCGAATTCCTTTAGGAGCCAAGTTTTCCCGACCTGTCGCACTCCCTTGAGAATGAGAGGTTTTCGGTTAGATGATTCTTTCCATTGCAAAAGCTTCTTTAGGGCTAGTCGTTCCATCAATGCACCTTTATCACATTTTTATACATAATTATGTGAGATTTCTCACACAATTATATATTTTTTTGTGAATCTGTCCATTCTGCTTTATGTCTTCAGGTCAGTAAAGAGTTCCTATCCAGCACTTCTCAGTTGCTTTATTTGCTGAAGTCAATTCTTGCGTTCTTTTTGCCTTTCTGCCCATTTGCGAACTTCTTCCGTGATTCGCATCGCACAGAAATTCGGTCCACACATTGAGCAAAAGTGTGCTTTCTTCATGCTTTCTTTCGAAAGTGTTTCATCGTGGAAGGCGCGAGCCCTTTCTGGGTCAAAACCAATGTTAAATTGATCGGCCCAACGGAATTCAAAACGGGCTTTACTCATGGCGTTATCCCGAATCTGTGCGCCTCGAACACCTTTAGCTAAGTCTGCGGCATGAGCAGCGATTTTGTAGGCGATGATGCCGTCTTTCACGTCGGTTTTATTGGGTAATCCAAGGTGTTCCTTTGGAGTAACGTAGCAGAGCATCGCAGTGCCAGCAGCCCCAATTGTTGCGGCTCCAATAGCGCTCGTTATGTGGTCGTAGCCAGGAGCCGCGTCTGTTGTAAGGGGGCCAAGTGTGTAAAAAGGCGCCGCATTACAAAGGTTTTCTTCTGCGAGGGCATTCTCGGTTACGCGTTGTAGCGGGATGTGGCCAGGTCCTTCAATCATCGCTTGAACGTCTTTTTTGTGGGCAATCTGTGCGAGTTCACCTAGGGTGCGAAGTTCTGAGGTCTGAGCAACATCGCAGGCATCGTGAAGAGATCCTGGGCGCAGCCCATCACCAAGACTCACAGTGACATCATAGGCTGCAAGAATTTCGCAGATATCCTCAAAGTGCGTCCAAAGGAAGTTTTCTTTCGCATGAGCCATGCACCAAACGGCCATAATCGATCCCCCTCGAGAGACGATACCGGTGAGGCGATTAGCGGTAAGTTCTATGAAAGGAAGCCGAAGTCCTGCGTGAATCGTAAAGTAGTCAACGCCTTGCTCAGCCTGTTCGATGAGCGTGTCTCGATAGAGTTCCCAAGAAAGGGCCTCTGCTTTGCCATTTACTTTCTCAAGCGCTTGATAAAGCGGGACGGTTCCGATTGGCACAGGGCTATTGCGGATAATCCATTCACGGGTCTCGTGAATGTTTTTCCCCGTGGATAGGTCCATAACGGTATCGGCTCCAGAGCGGATGGCCCAGAGCATTTTTTCAATTTCTTCAGAGATATCAGAACTAACTGCGGAGTTCCCAATGTTGGCGTTAATCTTCGTTAAAAAGGATCGCCCAATAACCATGGGCTCTGCTTCAGGGTGATTAATATTGGCGGGGATAACAGCTCTACCAGCGGCAATTTCGCTACGGACAAATTCTGGCGTTACTTCTTCAGGGCAATCAAAACTTTTCTCCATCCCAGGGTGCTGTTGCAAGAGAAATTCCCGGCTTCTAGGACTAAGCTCCGAGAGGCTTTCTACGTAGGCTCGGCGGTTATTATTTTCTCGAATCGCAGCAAATTCCATCTCCTGCGTGATGATTCCTGCCTTGGCGTAATGTAGTTGCGTTACAGCGCTTCCGAAGCCCTTTAGAATCGGCCGTTTCTTCTTAAAGCGAATGGAATCAAGAGAAGCGTCTTTTGTGCGTTCCCGAGCGTAAGCACTCGTCATTTCACTACGTGTTTCTGTATCAGAGCGGCTGGCAATCCAAGGAGAGCGCAGTGCGGGTAACCCTTCTTCAATTTTAGGGTGTTTCAAGGGATCGCCCCAATCTCCTGAAGTGTCGTAGACAAAGATTGGCGGATTGGGCTCTTTTTTCCCGTTTGGAAGAGAGGATTCCTCTTGGAGAATTTCTCGCATTGGGACTTGCAGGCCTCGCGTTCCTTTTACATAGATGCGGCGAGACCCCAAGGAAATTTCCGTTGAAGCCGCGTTGTTAGACAGTAGAGAACTGCTACTGCGTTCAGGGGTGATATCTATGGATTTTGTTGCCACGTTTGTCTCGAAAAAAAAGAAAAGTGGCGCGGGAAGGGTAGCAAGAGGACACCCCAAGAGTAATCGGGATGTCCTAGCACGTTTTCCTACGCCGATGTGAATCGGATCAGGTTCAGAGGCACTCTCTCAACTGCAGCCGATAAAGCCGCAGTACACCTAACGTTGCTTTAAGTGAGGATTTTAGTCCTAGGCGATTTATTTGAGAATTGCCGCGTCAATCTAGTGAGGGGAATCAGGCTTTTCTACAGCCAAAGGTAGGCCATCGGGAGAACATACTCATCTTCAGATAAAAGGAGCGTTTCCCAGCCGCAATAAAGGAGAACAGTTTTTATGTGACGTCCCTTTCCGAATTGTTCCTTAAACCAGCGTAGATTTTTGAGGTGTTCGGACTTGAAACCTTCGCTTCCCTTTACTTCAATCGCAATTAAATCTTTCTTGCGATTTTCTAAAATGAAGTCAATTTCTTTGCCGCTCTTATTGCGATAGTAAAAGAGATGCCATTCGCGGCCTAGGTCTGTTAAGGGGGCAAGTTGCTCGTAAACCCAAGTTTCTATGAGATTTCCGATTTTGTCTGTTGCTCCTTTGCTTTCTAACGATAAGGCCGCCGAGGCTACCCCGATATCAGCCAAATACCCCATAAAGCCTGAGTCGCAGAACATCAACTTAGGAGAGGATGAAGTATCTTTCTTCTCTGACCAAAGTGGCACGCGCTCAATCAAATACATCGTCTCAAGGGCTGCTAGGTATTCGTAAAGTGTCGGGCGGCTTACTTCAAGACGACTCGATAAGTCCGAGATATTTACGGAGTGTGCCGAGTGGCTTGCGCAAAGCTCTAAAAGTTTTTGAAAAACCTCGGGTTTTCTAATTTGGAGTAACCGAATGACGTCTTTCTGTGCGGAACTTTGTGCATAGGCGTCATACCAAAAATTGCGTTGCTCTTCGTTAAATTCCAAAACATCGGGAAAGCCCCCTAAAAGAGCCTTCTTCAGAATGACTTCCTTATTACAGTCTTCGAAGGTGAGGGGAACGTTAAAGTCGTTTTTAAAAAGACGTTCGATAAAGCGTGGCGGATTCCCTTGAATCTCGCCTTCGGTTAGCGGGCGAAGCCTCACTTGGCCAAGGCGTCCGGCCATCGATTCGTGAACAGAGGGTAGCGTCAGGTAGTTGGCAGATCCTGATAGGAGGATTTGCCTTTTTCTTGGCCTTGCGTCGACAAAAGCTTTGATTGCAGGAAATAGGCCAGAAGCCTTTTGCACTTCATCAATTGCGATGCAGTCTTTTTCTTTGTACCGCATTAAGAGACCTGTGGGCGAATCTTCCGCTGCCTTTAAGAAGGTCTCAGTATCCATCGATAGAAATGCAGAGTCTTTTGGCATCACATTTTGCATAAGCGTTGTTTTGCCGCATTGACGAACGCCAGAGAAGATAATCGCTTTAAAGACGGTCGCAGCAAGGCGATACTCGATTTCTGCCCAACGACTGAGATACTTCATTCGTTTTCCCTTTTAAGAAGAACTTTCAGTTTATGCGTATTGTAAATTAGATATAGAGAAAAATGTAAAATAGAAACTAGAAAAGTGTAAATTAGAGATGCCTCATTTTGTAAAATAGAACATCCTCGTGATGCGAAATAAAGCACCCAAGGCAAAGAAACGACGCCTGCAAAGGCTTAAGCGGCTTTAAATCTGATAAGTACGGCAAAGGGGGTTTTAAGGTAAGGAGCTTGTGTTGCTAAAGGCTTTCTAAAGATGTTTTCGAGTAATGTTTCTGCCCTGGGAAGTTTTGTCATTTCCTTTGTGCGCGCGTAACAACGCCTATTGCCTGTGTAACGCAGCCGGGATTGTTTGTTAAGGGAGTATCGTCTGGGAAGGCGTAGAGAAGTCTTTCTACTTGCTAGACATTCTATTCACTCAAAAGGAGAAATAGAATCAAATCCAAAATTACCTATTATAAAAAGAGAAAAACATCTTTAATTCATCATAACTACTATTATGATGAATTGTAAAAGACTGAGAAAGAGGGCGGTTTTTAGGGAATTTCAGGCTGCTAGTTCGACTGGGTCAAGTGTAAAGAAGTTTTCAAGGGATAAGCCCCCTTCGCCAATGATAAGACTGCGATAGGGATGGAACTTCTCTTCAAAAGCAGATAAACCAGCTGTACGCTTTTCCGCATTGCTTTTGACTTCTAAGGCAATGATCTTCCCTTGGATATTTAAGACGAAGTCAACCTCTTTGTCGCCCTCTCGCCAATAAGAGACTTGGAAACGACGCCGAAAACTTTGGTTAATTAGGTAGGAACCGACAGCCGATTCAACAGCGTATCCCCATAGAGCTGGTTTCGTGCGAACATCCTCAAAAGAATAGGCACTGAGGCAGGAACTTAGCGCTGAGTTGTGAACTTGAAACTTTGGGATGCTAGCGCGACTGCGTGCCACGTCGTTTGAATACTTAGAAAGTGTTCCGAGTAATCCACAGGTGTTGAGCTTTTCAAGATAACCAGCAATCGTTGATACGTTTCCCCTATCCTGCAATTGTCCAAGTAGTTTTGTTAAGGACAGAATCCTTCCTGAGTAGGCAATTCCAAGTTCTAGGGTTTTTCTGAGAAGCGGAAGATTCGCAATGTGTCCGTCCTCAAGAACGTCACGGTTGATTGTTGAATCAATGACGGAACTTTGGATGTAGGCTTTCCATCTGTCTACTTCGTTTGGGATTAGAAATGCGGGCCCCGGGTAGCCGCCATACCAAATGTACTCTTCTAGACTTCTTCCGTATGCTGCATGCATTTCTGAGTATGTCCAGTGCGTCATACGAATCTCTTCAAAGCGGCCCATGAGAGATTCTGAGAGCCCATGCATGACAAGGGTGCGGGAAGATCCAAGGAGCAGTAACTTAACGGAGCGTCCATTCCAGCTGTCAGCATCCCATTCCTGTTTTACGGTTTCAGACCAGTTCGGAATTTTTTGAATTTCATCGATAACGAGAAGAATGTCTTTCTTAGCACTCCTTTCGTATTCAATGCGTGCAGTTTCCCAACAAGATTTGAGCCAAAAGCTATCCGTTGCGCCAACGGAGTCGGCAGAATAGTAAAGCGACTGGATTTCAGAGGCCTTAAGAACTTGTTTTACGACGGTTGTCTTTCCGATTTGTCGCGGACCGAGTACAACCTGAATAAACCGTCTTGGCTCTTCAATTCGTTGTTTAATAAGGGAAAATTCGCTTCTTGTGAACACGTTTGTCTCAAAC
>CAZHBC010000062.1:0-6717 GCA_964530715.1 uncultured Sutterella sp.
AAAGGAATTCTCGCATTATGAAAAAGGCTTTGGTTTTAGGTTGTGGCGCATCAGGGTTGGCATCAGTTCGCTTTCTGAAGCGCCGGGGGTTTGATGTTGCGGTAGGGGATACGCGGGAGGCCCCATCGACGCTCGAGACACTTAAGGCGGAATTCCCAGAAGTGCGTTTCACGGGAGGCGCGCTGCCTGAAACTCTGCTTGAAGGGACCGATTGCGTTGTCATGAGCCCTGGGCTCTCTCCAGAGCACTCTCTTGCGGCCAACCTCGTTAAAAGCGCCCGAGAAAAGGGAATTGAGGTCATAGGAGAGATTGAACTCTTTGCCCGCGAGTTACTTGCGCTTAAAGAGAAAAAGGGCTACGACCCTAAGGTTATTGCAATCACGGGCACAAACGGAAAGACCACAACAACGCGTCTTACGGGACTTATGGTTGCCGCAGATAAGAAGACCGTCTGTGTTGCGGGAAACATTGGCCCTAATGCCGTCACGGAATTAGATAAATTACTCGAAAAAGATGAACTCCCCGAGTATTGGGTCTTGGAACTCTCAAGTTTTCAGCTTGCAACAACCTATAGTCTCAAGCCTGCGGCCGCAGCCTTCCTAAATCTCACACAAGATCACGTGGATTGGCACGGCTCGATGGCAGAGTACGAAGCTGCCAAAAGAAAGATTTTCGCTACAGGGACCATTCGGGTTTTAAATCGGGATGATGCTGCATCGATGCGCGCTAAAGAAGAAGGCGTAGAGGTGAGAACCTTTGGCGTTTCAGAGCCCAAGAGTTCTGGGGAATATGGCCTTACGAAAGAAGATGGCTTTGTGTGGTTAAGTAAGATGCCTGTTACGGCCTCTGTGACGGGTCGTCGGAGAACGAGCTTGTTACTTGCTCCAGACCCCGTCGAGCGTCAACTTTTGATGCCTGCGGAGTCTTTGAAGATTCGCGGACAGCACAATGCCATGAATGCTCTTGCGGCTATCGCTCTTTGTGAAGCAACAGGGGTTCGTCTTTCTTCTGCCCTGAAAGCTCTTGCCGCTTTCGAAGGGGAAGCGCACCGCGTGCAGTTTGTTTTGAAGACAGAAAAGGGTGTCGAATTTATCGATGACTCTAAGGGTACGAACGTTGGAGCGACCTGCGCTGCTCTCGTTGGTCTCGGTGCAAATGGCCAAAAGTGTTCTCTTATCCTAGGGGGTGACGCAAAGGGACAGGATTTCGCAGATATCGCTCCTGCAGTTGCTTCTTACGCGCGTCACGTTGTCCTTATTGGGCGGGATGCAGGGATGATTAGACCTGCAATACAGAATCTAGGAATCCCTGTGAGTGAAGCGGGGTTTGATTTTGAGAAAGCAATTGAGATTGCCTATGCGGCAGCGCACGAGGGCGATGCTGTGCTCTTAAGTCCAGCTTGCGCAAGTTGGGATATGTTTAAGAACTACGCGGAGCGTTCAGCGCGCTTTATTACTAAGGCGCGTGAGATTGCCGCTCGAGAAACAGCTGAAAAATAACCCTAATCGGAAAAGAGGGTGACTGTATTGTGTTTGGATGGGGCTCGCAAAAAAAGACTAAAGAAACCGTCACTGCTTGGATGGGGGCGGACTCTAGTCTTTTGGGCGGAAAGAGCTCTCGCAGTGATAAGCCCGAGGGCTTTGATGTCACCCTTGTCCTTGTAACGCTTTTCCTACTCTCTTTTGGCTTGTTGATGGTGTATTCGGCAACGATTTCTTTTGCCGATAGCCCAAAGTATCACACAACGCCTTTTCACTTCGTTGCAAGACAAGCTCTTTGGATTGCGGTTGGGTCTGTCGTTGGACTTTTTATCTATCAGATTCCGATGCGACTTTGGAGGCGGTCTGCCCCCTTCTTAGCGGGTTTTTCTATCCTTTTACTTATCGTCGTTTTGATCCCTGGCATTGGGCGCTCTGTAAATGGCGCAAGGCGTTGGATTGCCCTGGGGTCTGTGAATCTACAGGTAACGGAATTCGTTAAGTTCGCAACCCTCATTGCCGCTGCTGCCTTTACTGTTAAGAGACAGGAATACATGCACTCCCTAACAAAGGGTTTGGCGCCAATGTTTCTTGTGATGGCTGTTGTTTCGGGTTTAATTGGTCTGCAACCTGACCTAGGCGCAACCGCTGTCATCATTGCCATTGCTACAGGGGTGCTTTTCTTAGGGGGACTAAACGGGAAAATCTTCACCCTCGTTTTAGTCATTGCCTTCGCCTTTGGTATTTCGATGATTTATCTCTCACCCTGGCGCTTGGAACGCATGATTTCCTACTGGGATGTTTGGGATAACGCCTACGGAAAAGGCTATCAGCTTAGCCATTCCCTTATTGCCTTTGGTCGCGGTGAGTGGTTTGGCGTGGGGCTCGGTGCCTCGATTGAGAAGCTACATTATCTCCCTGAATCGCACACGGACTTTATTGTTGCTGTGATTGCAGAGGAATTTGGATTTGTGGGCGTAGCAGTGCTTGTTCTTGCCTTCTATCTATTTGTAAGACGCGCTTTTGCTATCGGACGGCAATCCATTAAGCTAGATCGCGTTTTCTCTGGCCTTGTTGCCGAGGGTATCGGAATTTGGATTGGTTGTCAGGTTATTGTGAATTTGGGTGTTGCTACGGGCCTCTTGCCGACAAAAGGCCTCACACTACCCTTTGTGAGTTACGGTGGCTCCTCGCTAATCGCTACAATTGCCGCCGTCGCGCTTTTATTGCGAGTTGACCGAGAAAATCGAGTTCTCATGCGTGGTGGGAGAGTTTAAGCATGGAAGAAAAACACCTATTGATAGCCGCTGCTGGAACGGGCGGCCACGTGATGCCTGGGCTTGCCGTTGCCCGTGAGATGAAAAAGCGCGGATGGCGTATCACTTGGATTGGCACAAAGACAGGGATGGAAGGGGGACTCGTTGCCAAGGATGGAATCGATTTCATCGGATTGGATTTCCGTGGCATGCGTGGGCACGGCATCCTTGGGTTCCTAGTCGGTGGCGTGAAGCTTATGTTTTCTGGCCTACGGTGCCGTTTCCTTTTAAGGAAGTTGAAGCCTGACGTTTTCTTTACAACAGGGGGCTATATCGCCGTTCCCGTAAATGAAGGGGCACGTGTAAATCACGTAAAACCCGTTCTCATGAATTGCGACGCTGAGGTGCTTCTCTCCACAAAGATGATTCTGAAAGACGCTTGGGGGGTAGCCTGTGGCTTCGCAGGAGGGGCACGATCTGCCGCTGGCGCGCGAGGCGCCATTACGGGTAACCCCGTGCGAGCCGATATTGAAGCTCTCGAGACACCGGAAGAAAGACTAAAGGGAAGAGAAGGCCCGCTGAAGCTCCTCGTCTTTGGAGGTAGCCTGGGAGCCCAGGTTTTAAATGAGAATGTTCCGAAGGCTCTTGCCTACTTTGATAAGGATAAGCGGCCTACGGTTTTGCATCAGTGCGGGGCGAAGTTTGTAGACGAAGTAAAAGCCCGTTACGCTGAGCTCGGTGTTGAGGCTGAAGTAACTGGGTTTATCGACGATATGGCAAGCGCCTATCGAGATAGCGACTTGGTAATCTGCCGCGCGGGCGCAACGAGTATTGCTGAGCTTTGTGCCGCGGGAGCCGCTAGCATCCTGGTGCCTCTTGTCGTTGGTACCACTTCGCACCAGTTGGGTAACGCTAAATACATGAAATCCAATGATGCGGCCATTATGGTCGAGCAGCCGCAATTTACCGCAGAGCACCTCTTTGGCACACTGATGACATTAAAGCGCGAAAAAATCCTTGAGATGGCTAAGAACGCTCGTAGTCTTTGTAGGCCACACGCAGCCGCAGCTGTTGCAGACATGATTTGCGCAGTGGATGCTATGAAAAAGCGTCCTTACTAGAAGAAAAAAATTAAGAGAGAGTTATGAAGTTTGTTGTAAAGCACTTGCATTTTGTGGGTATTGGTGGCTCAGGGATGTGTGGCATCGCTGAGGTGCTTATTAATCTTGGATACGTTGTAAGCGGCTCTGACATTGCAGAAAGTTCTGTGATACAGCACTTACGAAGCCTTGGCGCTACGGTCACAATTGGGCACAAGAGTGAAAATATCGAAGGCGCAGATGCCATCGTTGTGAGTTCTGCAATTAAGCCCGACAACCCTGAGGTCCTTGCCGCAAAGGCTAAGAAGCTACCTGTTGTTCCGCGCGCTGTGATGCTCGCTGAATTAATGCGGTTGAGGAGGGGTATTGCGATTGCAGGAGCCCACGGGAAGACAACTACAACCTCTCTTACGGCGACTCTTTTGGCTGCAGGAGGTTTGGATCCCACCTATGTAATTGGGGGAAGACTCAATAGTTCTGGCGTGAATGCAAGCCTTGGAACCGGGGAATTTATCGTCGCTGAGGCGGATGAGTCCGATGCGTCCTTCTTGAATCTCACACCTGTGATTTCTGCGGTGACAAACATTGACGAAGATCACATGGACACTTACGGGCACGACTTTAATAAGTTAAAAGATGCCTTTGTGGAATTTCTCTCGCGGCTTCCCTTCTATGGCGTAGCGGTGCTTTGTAGCGATGATGAAAACGTGCACTCGATCATTCCTCGCGTCACGCGGCGCGTGGTAAGTTACGGCTTAAATGATGCGGCTGACGTCAGGGCAATCGATGTAAGACCCTGTGGCGTAAGGACAGCGTATACGATTCTCCGCCCAGGGCACGCGCCGCTTCCTGTGGTACTAAATCTCCCAGGGATTCACAACGTTGTGAATTCTCTAGCGGCAGTAGCTATTGCCACGATCGTAGGGGTGAGCGACGAAGCAATCGTAAAGGGACTTTCTGAATTCACAGGTGTCGGTCGGCGTTTTGCACAGTATGGAGAAATCCCAATTCCTGATGGGAAAGGGGGCTCGGCCGGTAGCTTCACACTCATCGACGACTATGGCCACCACCCGCATGAAATCGCAGCAACAATCGCCGCAGTGCGCTCTGCTTGGCCAGAGAAGCGTCTCGTCCTAGCGTTCCAACCGCATCGCTATACGAGAACGCGCGACTGCTTTGAGGATTTCGTAAATCTTCTTTCTAAGGCAGATGCTGTTGTGTTAGCGGACGTGTATCCCGCAGGGGAAAAGCCCATCTTTGGCGCGGATGGTAGAGCTTTGGCGCACGCCGTGAGGCTTCAGGGACAAAATAACCTTATCTTCTGCTCGAAGTTAGAAGATGTGCCTGCGGCAATTTACCGCACCGCTCAGGATGGGGATGTCGTTCTTACGATTGGTGCTGGATCCATTGGTCGTGTTCCAGCGATGCTTAAGGGGGGAAAGTAAATGACAGAAAAAAAAGAAAAATATGGGCACGTCGCGGTGCTCATGGGAGGCGTGAGCTCCGAGCGGGAGATTTCTCTTATGAGTGGCTCTGGCGTACTAAAGGCACTCACGTCCCGTGGCATTGACGCAGTTTCCGTAGATCCCGCAGAAGGAATCGGTAGATTACTAAAAGAGCATTTTGATCGCGTTTATATTGCACTTCACGGGCGTTTTGGCGAGGATGGAACAATTCAGGGCGTCCTGGAATATTTACAGATTCCCTACACGGGCGCTGGCGTTCAGGCGAGTGCCATTGCGATGGATAAGGCTGCAACACGCACAGTTTGGGCTGATGCGGGGCTCCCTGTAGCGCGAGGCCTCGTTGTGCACGATGCCGGGGAGGCAAAGTCAGTTATCGAGCGCTTGGGTCGCGACCTCGTTGTTAAACCCTCGCGAGAAGGATCTTCAATCGGTGTCGTAAGACTTAAGGATACAGACGTTGAAACGCTTGAGAAGGCTCTTAGTGAAGCCCTTCGCTTTGATACGGATGTTGTTGTTGAAGAGAGAATCTTCGGCAAAGAACTCACCGTTGCAATTCTTGGCGGAAAAGCGCTTCCCTTGATTGATATTCAGGCGCCAGATGGTGATTACGACTACAAGAATAAGTATTGGGGCAACGCCGTGCGTTATGTGTGCCCTGCGGAGATCGCGCCTGAGGTTTCTCAGAAGGTTTCTGCGGCAGCGGAACGGGCTTTCGCAGCATTGGGCGCTCGCGGTTGGGGTCGCATTGACGTGATGATGCGTGAAGATGGCTCGTTTGTCCTCTTGGAACTTAATACAAGTCCAGGAATGACGCCACACTCCCTCGTACCCATGGCAGCGCGCGCCGCAGGACTTTCCTACGAAGATCTCGTCGAGCGCGTCCTCGATATGGCCTCCCTAGACCGCGTCTCTAAGGATCTGAAGCGGGGTTAGTGCGTGTGGTAAAGAAAAAGAAGCTCTTAACTATCTACGCAGCAGGCGCAGCAGCAATTGCGCTCGTGGGCTACGTTTTTGTCAAGAGCTTTCTACTACCGACACTCGAAATCCGTGAACTCGTTATCACAGGCGAAAGTGACGCACAGGCTCTTACGGACGTGAGGCGAGCCGTCGAGGGGGAATTGGACGGCGGCTTCTTTACGCAAGACCTAGAGAAAATCAAAGAGGCTGTTGAGAGACTAACTTGGGTGAAGTCCGTTACGGTCACGCGGCTTTGGCCTGATGCGGTTAATGTCACGATTTCTCGCTTAGAGCCTGTGGCTCGGTGGGAAGATGGCCGCTTGGTCTCCGCGGAGGGCACGGTCTATGTCCCTCTTGTGGAGAATACGGAAAAAACCGATAGCCTCCCGCTTATCGTTGCTGATACGACGATGTTTGCTAAGGACGCTGTGAAGTATCTTTCGAAGTTTTCAGAGATTGC
>CAZHBC010000063.1:0-6703 GCA_964530715.1 uncultured Sutterella sp.
TGAACCTTAGGACTGACAAGGTTACGGGTAGCGGGACGATTAAGGCAAACGCTGCAGAAGGAATCACGATAACCAACAGAACGAATTTAGCTCTCGTTGCAGAAGACATTCGTATTCTCGAAAAAGGGGGTTCCCTCACACTTAACGGTATTGCTCTGGGAGGTCTCGACGGATTTAGTGGCACCGTGAGCTCAGCCTCTTCGCAACCAGATCCCTCGATTACGATTATCTCCAAGTACAACGGAACGGGGGGCAAAATTACTGTTACGGACTCCCAAGGCACAACTAAGTATGTAACGCCAGACAATTCCGTGACAATCCGAGGCATTGTTGCCAATGATGCAGGCAATCTCTCAATCGGTAAAGAGGGTGATGAAGTTGCAGGAGACATCACTGTTGTTGCCACAAGATTGGCAGCTTCTGGCGCTATGAGCCTTAGGGCCTCTCGCTCTGTGATGCAGTCTTACACGGCTGGAAATTACAACGTTGCGGGTGAAATTGAAACGCTTTGGAACTCAGAGGTTAAGGCCGCTAAGGCTTCAACAGGAACCTACAAGGCCTCTACTAGTGTAAAAGCCCCAGAATCTGACGGCATCATCGCCGGTAGCGATATCTTTATTTCCGCGGATAACGTTAACCTTAACGGCTTGGTGCAGAGTGGCTACTCTACGTGGTCCATTAATCTTACGGAAACGGAACTCGAAGAGAAGGTAAGTGAAATCATCACAAGGTGGAAAGCCAATGGTGCAAATCGCGATATCAATCCGATTTCCAATGAATATTGCATCTCAAAGGGCGGGCAATATAAGACCGCGGATGGCACCTATGCGATGCGTGTTGCTGCCTGGTACGATCCCGTCAATGACAAAGTTATCGTTGACGATATTGCGCCAGAAGGTGGTCACGTTTACATCACGGGGCGCATTGCTAGTACGGGTGGCGGAAAAATCTATGCGGCCTCTGGCTCTGCGAATGTCTCGATTAATTCTGGAACACACTCGGTGAGGCTCGGTGACATCACAACGAAGTCAAGTAACGGCATCATTGAGATTACCGACACGATGAGCCCTGGGACGACGGCAAGGAAAGGAACCGAAGTTCTTCCTAGTGCGAAGATTTATCGTTGGGTAGATAACGGCAAACAAACGACCTACACCGTTGATGTACTCTATAAGGATGGTGTAACAGAGCGCGTAAGTACAGGTTCGATGACAACGGGATACGCAAAGACCTTTGAACCAACGACGGGGCTTTCTTACATTTGGTCCGAGGGGTATCGCACGGGAACAGTTTCGACAATTAATAAGAATGAGGACTTCAAGTGGTGGGGCTTATATCATCCATCAGATCCTTCATCATGGGGAACTGTCAAAACAGATACTGTTGAAGATGAGAAGCTCGGGTCAGGAACGACGCTTTATGTGGGATTGCATAAGGACAGTAACTACAAATTTAATGCTTGGGAGACAACCACAACGACGAGCACTGGCGAATGGAAGACAACCACTTGGACAACGTATGACAATTGGACGCATTGGTCTGGTACGCATCACTCTTATGCGGAAAAATACGATACAGGAACGAAGATTTACACCTATTCTGTGAAAGCAGATGAGAAGGTTGACCTTAAGTTCCTCACTTCGAGCAATTCCGTGGATGTTACTTCGGGCGCAGATATCATCCTAGGGGGGCGAATCTCAACCGATAAGGGGACTATCAACCTTACTGCAACAAGGGACATTGTCAATGAAACAACAGAGGCAATGATTTACGGGGCAGAGAAGGTTAACCTTACCGCTGGAGGGAAGATTGGTGAGAAAGAGTCTGCAATTCGCCTTGCAGGGGGGGCAGGAGCCGTTGCTCTCCAAGCCGTCTCCTCTACAAACGACGCAATCTATGTCGATGCTTCTAACTTAGGAGCGGATGCTAAGCTTCACGGACTGGAAATTACGGGATCTCTCGTTAATATCACAGCCCGTGGAGATCTCTCGGTTAATACACTCACCGCAGATGATGTAACGCTTACGAGTCTAGCGGGCAGCATCAATTTGGGATTAAAACAGAGTACAAATGAAGAGGCTACGAGGCGCTTTAACGCGACAGCCGCTGGAGATGTTGCTCTGAGTTCTGATGGCGACATTGGTATTGGGAAGATTCAATCTGGCGGCACTGTGACAATTATTTCCCATGGTGGTGCAATCTGGGATGCTCTCTCACGAGAGGATCTTGATAACCGCAATGCGGAAGAGAAGATTAATTGTTGGATCGAAGCAGGAATCCTCGGCGAAGGTGGCGTAAATAACGGCGCCACACGGTGGCAAGCAGATGTCAATTCGCAAGAAGCAATTGTTCGTGCCGATTACGATCGCTACACGGCATATAGCGCACTTACAGCCGATGAACAGGCCAAGTTGACAGATGCACAAAAAGAAGAATTCGCAACCTTTAAGACACGCTTTGCGGGAGTGAATTCTGCGGACGCAGCTGTAGCAGCCGAGAAGGCAGATCCAACGACAACGCTCGGGAGAACAGTTGCAGATAAGGAGAGTTACGGTTGGTCTAAGACCGAACTTCTCTATGCGATTTCCGATGCGATTGTTAATCCGAATCCAGACTACGCGCCTAGCGCAGGTGAGCCTAACGTTGTTGCTAAGAGCGTGAATCTTAAGGCAGGGGTGAGTGCTGGTACGGAACTTGATACGAAGACGTTTAAGTTTGAAGACATTACTTCGGAGAATGAAGAAGCCTACAAGACACTTTCTCGAGCGGATATTGATGACATTACCTGGAGTAAGGATAAGTCAACTGTTGAAGTGACACTGAAGAGGCCCATTAGCGTTAAGCTCACAGCAGATTCTTCGGACAATGTCACGGGTTCTCTCACAGGATCAGCGGGAACGGGTGGCTTCTATGTTGCAAGCGATGAGAAACTTCGCGTAGGCGATATCACTGCGAGCGCTTCTGCGGTGCGTCTTACAAGTCAGAAGGGAATCGAAGCGATTAGCGGAACAAAGATTGCCGGGAAGACTGTCACCTTGCGTGGTGGTTCTGGTTCTCTTGGAACGTCGAATCTATCCATTGATGTGAATGCCTCAGATTGGGTTTCCCTTTCTGCAAAAGAAGGCATCTATGTCACGAATTCAAGTGGTGACCTCAGACTTATTTCAGTTGCAACGGATGGCACTGCGCGTTTAACGGCTAAAGACATCTATGCTGTTTCCGAGGATGGACAACTCACGGAAGGGTATATCGCGGCTAAGACCGTTGAATTTAATCTCACAAATGAGACTTCAGAAGTCGGCACAGCAGAAAAGCCCATTTCCATTTATGCGGCTGACGACGGCACTTCCAAAGTTATCGTTAAAGGCGCTGGAAGACAAAACGATACGATTGGCGCTTTCTATCTAAATGTCTTAGGCGAGGGAGATCTGACCTTTGATGCTTCTTTTTATGCGAAGAACTCCATTGGTCTCACGACAGAAAGTAATCTTACGGTCACAGGGATACTTAGGGCTTACGAGAACGTCACTGTTGAGGCTGGAAAGTCTCTTACGGCGACAAACACCACCTTTGTAGCAGGAAAGGACTTAACGCTTAAAGCGAAAGAGGGTGATGTCAACCTCGAAGGGTCAGTGCTAATGGCGGCAAACCTTAGTAGCGCGACCGAGGGTAACTTAACTGTTAGCGCGAGCGGCAGTGCCAACCTCAAGAATGTGACGATTCGCGAAGAAGGTAAGGTTGACCTTTCTGTTAGCACACAAAAGGGGGATATTGACCTCTCGCGTGATAACAGTGCGAAGACGCTTCAGCTTAAGAGCCTTACGCTTACTTCTGGAAATGATGTGAATCTTTCTCAGGTAAAGGTAAACGTGAAAAAGGACTTCACGGTAAATGCCGCGGGCGATCTCCTTGCAACAGCCGCAACGCTTAAGAGCACTGGTGGTGCGATGACACTTAGTGCTAAGGGCGACATCGCTTTAGCCTATTCTGATGTTTCTTCTCAAGAAGCACTGAAAGTGACATCAACCGCGGGTGAACTCAATGCAACGTCTGCGACACTCTCTTCTAAGGGGGCGCTTGCTCTTACGGCGAAGAAAGTCATTAAGGCAGAGGGGGTCGCGATTACTGGCGACGATGCCGTAAGTATTGCTTCAACTTCTGGCGCTGTGGTGCTTGACCGTTCGGAGATTATCTCTTCTCAAGCAATTTCTCTTGAAGCGAAGGAAAATCTTTCCTTAACTTCAGCTGAAGTTTCTTCTAAAGATAACTTGACACTGAAGTCCTATGAAGGTGATGTCTCGGCTCAGGGTCTTACACTCACTTCAGAGGGAGAGGCGAGAATCACAGCGAAGAAAGACATCAATCTTAAGAATGCGAAGATTAACGAGAGAGACCTCTCTGGTGTTGTTCTCTTGGAGGGCGGAGAAAGCGTTCTCTTGGATAATTCTGAAGTTTATGGATCCACTATCACTCTCCAATCTCTAGCTGGATTAGTTTCTGCTACGAACGGGGTGTTCGATAGCACAACTGGAATAACGCTTAGCGGCGCATCGGGTATTACCGCCACGAATGCCACATTGAATGCAGTAGAAACAATCTCTGCAACTTCGCAAAATGCTTTCGTTAACTTAAGCGGCGCAACGCTTAAGAGCGGTGCGGATTTGGCAGTGACTGCTAAGAGTGATGCAAATCTTTCTGCGGCGACAATTGACGTAGAAAGCGGCGCTGTAACCGTCCGCACTTCGGAAGGTGATATCGACTTAAGTGCAACAGCGGCAACCCCAGCGCTTGTTACGAAGAGTCTTACTCTCAGTGCAGGAAAGAATGTTGACCTTACGGGGCGTTCGGCAAAGACAACCGATGCGACAGCAACTCTAAGTGTTGCGGCTCTCGGAGGTGTAACGCTTAAAGACTCCACGCTAAATAGCGTAAGTGCGATAAGTATTGGAACCAAGGGCGGATCTGTTGAGGCTAACAACGCCACACTTGCTTCCGCTGGAGTGATGTCTCTTACATCCACAGAAGGGGCTGTGAAACTTACTGGAACCATGCTTAAGGCTAGTCCAGAGGTCACGGTTACTTCTGGCGATGGCATCACCTTCAGGAATTCAACAGCAGATGAAGGTTTGACGCTTATAAGTTTCGTGACAGGTAGCAACGATATCGATGTCTCAGGGAACTCTACGCTTAAAGCTGATACGGTTAAATTCCAAGCAAACGAAAGTGACATTCTCCTTTCGGATGCGGCGGCAATCTCTGGAACTACGGCTGTAAATCTCTTTGCAGGCGGTTCGATTATCCAAATCGATAAGTCTTCGATTGCAACGCCGATGCTTACAGCGCAATCCCTCCAATCGCTTTACCTATCTTCTGAGGTTGGTAATGACACCCCTGTAGCGAACCTTACATCTTTGGGTGACGTTGCTATTGCCACGCGCGTCGATACGACAGTTACCGTCAATGAAGGGTTCGAGGGCATTATCTTTGGCGACCTTTGGTTGGATGCCTATGGGTCATCCCTCGTGCTTACAAACGAAGTCGTTACTGCTATAGGCCAGGTTTCCTTGAGGGCGAGGTCGATTACCGCTAACGATGTCTCCTCCTTTGATGATGTCTTTGCGAGTACTGCCTTTAATGGTGATACGACGGCGGACACTTTAAAGATTGGAAACGTTATCGGCTCCGAAATCGGTCTCATGACAGATAAGGGACAGCTCGAGGCTGGAAAACTTACAGCCTTTGGAGATTCCATCTGCATCTATAGGACCTCTCTTACGGATGCGGGTTCAATCCGAATCGTTGCAGGCTCTGCCGAAGGTAAAGCCCTTGTCTACAACGGAAACGGCCTTATCTCTACGCCGCTCGTTGCAGATAAGTATGTTCGCTTTAGCCTTGGCACTGCGGGACGAATTAATCGTTCTTCATTTGTGCGCGGTGTGAAAACCCTCACTTCCCATAACTTGAGTGTTCTCACGGATGAAATTAACGAGGAATACCTTGATCGCAAAAACGACTACAAGTGGTTCCCGATGTTCGACTTGGGACTTTCCAGCTACGTCTCCCTTGACACGGCGCAGGCCGAGTTAAGGAAGGTCTATGCGAGAGAAACAAAACTCCTCGCAAAGAAGCCATGGGGTGAAGGAAAGCTTGTGCAAGACCACTGGACCGAGTCTATCGAAGGAAAGGGGGTGGCCCCTCGTGTCTTTTCTTTCTAGAGAAATGCGTTAAAACTGGGCTCTAAGAAGTCCCTTATTCTCGGAAAACTTTGCAGGAAATTCACCACCTGCGAAGTTTTTCGTTCTTACGCCAAAGCTCTACGTAAATGCGAATGAATTTCATTGCAGAAAAGGTCAACTCTTCGGATGATGAAAATTTACACTTTTGTGCTGAATTTTTTAGCGAAATTCGGGCTTTTACTTAGCGGAAACCGCTATAATTTTCACTAGTGACCCATCATCCGAAGAAAGGGGCGGCGCCATGGCGCACACTGGGGAGACTTCGGGACTTTTTATCCTTTGACAATAAGGGAGTCCGCCCGCTATGCGCGAGGTCCGTTCCTATGTGGTGTTTTTCTTTGCGGCTACTGTGCCGCTCATAGCTTTTGCTGATGCTTATGCAGCAAGTGCCAACCTACCTGCTCTCGAAATGCGCCAGATGCGAGAGGCTTGGCAGCGGGAAAAAGTTGCACAAGAAGCGCTTGACT
>CAZHBC010000064.1:0-6681 GCA_964530715.1 uncultured Sutterella sp.
GACAAAAAGAAATAGATAGGTTTTTATGCTTCCTGTCATCGCTCTTGTTGGTCGCCCAAATGTTGGGAAATCGACCCTCTTTAACCGTCTCACGAAGAGCCGCGACGCACTTGTTGCGGACTTCCCAGGACTCACCCGCGACCGCCAGTATGGCGAGGGTCGTGTGGGGCCACGCCCTTATATTGTCATTGACACGGGCGGCTTTGAACCCGTTAAGAGTGAAGGTATCGTAAAAGAGATGGCAGAACAAGCCGAGGCCGCAATTGCTGAGGCTGATGCCGTACTCTTTCTTTGTGACGCCCGAGCGGGTCTTACGCCACACGATGAACGTATCGCTAGAAGACTTCGTATCGCGGGAAGACCCATTTGGCTTGTCGTTAACAAGGCAGAGGGCTTAGATGAACGCCACACGGTGGAATTTCATGAATTGGGTCTTGGAGAGCCCATTAGGATTTCTGCCGCACACGGCTCAGGCGTTAATTCCCTCATGGCTTCTGTCCTTAAAGACTTCCCCGAGGAAGACGAAGAAGAGACAGAAGAAAGTGCGGAAGATAAGGAGCGCATTAAGGTAGCAGTTGCAGGGCGCCCCAATGTTGGGAAATCTACCCTCATTAACGCTCTCATCGGGGAAGATCGCCTCATCGCCTACGACATGCCAGGAACGACGCGGGACGCAATCAAGGTCGATTTTGAAATCGAAGATGAGAAGTTTCGTCTTATCGATACAGCGGGTCTCAGAAAGAAAAATAAGGTCTTTGAAACAATCGAGAAGTTTTCTGTCGTAAAGACTCTGCAGGCAATTGAAGAGAGTAACGTCGTTATCCTCGTCTTGGATGCTGTCGATGGCATTACCGCTAACGACGCACACATCGCAGGTTTTGCTCTAGAGAGCGGACGGGCTCTTGTCGTAGCTGTCAATAAATGGGATGGCCTCGATTCCTACGAAAGAGAGCAGGCTGATCTTAATATCGAGCGGAAATTCCGTTTCCTTGATTGGGCGAGGTTCGTGCATATCTCCGCCTTAAAGCGTAATGGCCTTAATCACCTCATGCGAGCCGTTCGAGAGGCGCATGCGGCAAGCTTTGCGAAGTTACCAACCCCGAAACTTACCCGAGCCCTAATCGATGCCACAACGCAGCAGATGCCAGCGAGAAGTGGTCGTGTAAGACCTAAGCTTCGTTATGCCCATCAGGGCGGCCACAATCCACCAGTGATTGTGATTCACGGCAATAGCCTAGAGGCTGTGAGCGATAGCTACAAGCGTTACTTAGAGGGTTTCTTCCGAGAGAAGTTCAATCTCGCAGGAACTCCCTTACGAGTCGAATTCCGCACCTCTAAGAATCCGTACGCGAAAGAAGAGTGACGCTTAGTAGCCTTCTTCTCAGGAGAGGCGGGCAGATTGCGAGGATCCTTTTCGAATTTTCTTTCGCGACTCTTCGCTTGAAGTAGGGTTGCTTTCGCATCCTTACTGCGAGGAGAAAAGGGTGTGATTCGGATTTCAGTTTCTGCGCTAATTCCCCAAGAAAGAGTCTTCGTATCGCCTCGAAGTTGAGGCTTATTTACCGCAATTGCGTCATAACGCTGTAGGGAAAAGAAACCGAGATTCTTGGCGTGAGGATCGGCATTTTTTGCACTAATGGGAAAGCGCTTCTTCCCATCGCAGAGAAGGAAACGCACCCGCCCCGATTTATTTAGCATCCCATCGGATACAACACGAAGTGTGTCTTTTGAACTCTCGGTCGCTCGCCCTTTCTTTAGGGCAAAGAAGGTCATTTTCACAGCATCTCTTTTTAGTCCTGCGGCATTGGCAATACGAAGTGTTGTCGCATCAAAGTCTGTTGTGATGGTTGCGTGGCAGGTTGCAGATTCGGGAGCCTCGGCCGAAAAAAGAGGACAGCGCCCTAGCGCGTTAAACGCCACAGGGCAGGGGGAGACCGCGTGAAGTAGCCCTTTTTCTGTTGCTTTACTTACAAGCGCAATCATCTCGCGGCTTGTCTGTAGTAGCGCAGGGTCACTTAGAAGGAAGAAGCCCTCGGCCGTGAGAGCCTTCGTGAGGTGTTCTACGAGAGTAAAGCGCTTTTCTAAGGCACTAGGGGCGTTTTTCCAAAGTTCGTTAAAAACGTGACTTGCAACAACAAAGTCATACGAATCTTTGAGATGTAGAGAATCTTTCTCTAAAGAGAGAACTTTACTTTCAACAGAAACGCGGGGATGAAGACGCGCAAAGATTTTCTTTGCAAGATTAAGAGCCTTGGGACTGGAATCAATAAGGTTCACATAAAGATTTTCCTCCCGTAGGCCTTTACTTAAAAGAATGTCAACGATGGCCATTGCCGCAGGTGCTGGCCCTGCGCCAACGTCAAGTATGCGAACGGGATTTTCTTTTCCGAATCCAATCGAATCAATGATGCTATTTAGGGCAAGTGTAATTTGCCTGTGTGTGATGCCGTAGTAGTAAAGAAGATAGGCCCCTAAGGCGTCGGTAGCGTCCATGTAGCCAGCACCTGCGAGTCTTCTTTCTCCCGTAAGTCCTCTCTGGAGAGTTAGGAGGGATTTCGCGATACGGTCAATTTCTCCCTTACTTAAAGGAGCGTCACTTACTTTTCCTCGCCAAAGATCAATGAGGGTTTTACTGCGACGCGCGTTTGCGGCAAAGGCCGTTTCTTCTTTAGGCATTCTGAAATTCCTTCTTTTTAAGACACAGCAACACCGAAGTCCCATTGCAGTCTTCGGATGAGGGCGTTTTCAATTTCGCGTCTTCTTCGGATGTACCACTCGATAAAGGTTTTAACGCGTTTTAGTGTTGCAGCTTCAGCCGTGGTTCCGATGTAATTTTCTAGATTGGGAACGTGCCAACCACCAAGGACGGGAACAAGGTTGCCGTGGACGATATCCTCAAAACAGTGGTGCGCGGGGCAGTCAAGGAGGATACCCGCACCATTGATTGCGGCATTCTTCGCAGAAAGAATATTGTTGAAACGAATCTGAGACTTCCAGCGGTAGTGGATTTCATCGTTACCGAGTTGTAGGACTTCGCTATGCGGCCTACAGGTACCCGTGAAGACGATCCCTGAGTGGTTCTGTAGGTCTGCGGGTGTTTTTGGCGTTCCCGCCTTTTTTAGGTAAGAAGGAGAAGCACAGGCAACGAAAAGGGAGCGCGTGACCCAGTGCTCTACAAGCCCTTTCCCTGGTCTCGGTCCATAGTAGAGAACGACGTCACAGGACCCATTAAAGAGAACCTCAGGATCTTCCTCCGCAATGACATCAAAGGTAATGGCTGGATAAATCTTCTGAAACTCCACAATGAGAGGAACAATCTGCTGCTGCAAGAATCCCGGCATAGCACCAAAGCGGATATTTCCCTTGAGTTCTTCTCTGTCGTTAACAAGACGGCCCACTGCATCATCAAAACTTGCAATAACTGGGGTGAGGGCGGCCTGCGCTTCGAGAGCAAAGAGCGTTGGCTTAATGCTTCTTCCTTTGCGAGAGAATAGGGGGCGTCCGATTTCTTCTTCTAAAGCTTTCACGAGCCTTGAGAGCTGGGGCCTATCCATGTTGTTTTTCACAGCAGCCGTGGCAAAAGAGCCTTCTTCCAAGACGGAAAAGACAAGTTGCCAAGTGGCGAGATTGTTCTGTAGGAGCTTTCGGTCGTTTTGCATAGGTGTTTACCCTAATTATTTCAAAAGTGTAACGAATGAGCGTAGTAAATATAACACGCAAAATTTAAGGAAAAGTGCCTAATAGGCAAAAAACGTTTGATTATTTTTCAAAGTGCGAACGTTTCCGAAAAGAGCGTGTGAAATATGTACGTCTTAATGTGTGAAATTGAATACGTTAACTCAAAACTTCGCTCCTATACTCATTAGGAGAAATGTTTTGTATGGAGTTCTCGAAATGAAACCTATGAACACAATTCCTTGGGGCGGTGACCGTCAAGAGGCAACAAGCGACGCGGCGAAGTTGAAGACTTGGGGCTATTGGCAAAACCGCATCAATCGTGCTTCTCTTGTGATGCTTCACGAAGAAAAGATTGTGACAGACGCAGAGGCAAAGACCATTGCCGCCGCTCAAGTCACAGCAGAAGCTAAGCAAAAAGAGATGCCTCCCATCGAAGACATCATGCCCTTGGAGAAGCTTCTTATTGCCTCCTGCGGGCAACTCGCTACGCTTATTCACACGGGAAGAAGCCGTCAGGATATCTTTGCAACGCTTAATCAAGCAAGGTTACGTGAGTCCGTTTTGGATTTCTTTGAAAACCTTAATCTATTCCGTAGCCGTCTCTTAAAGATTGCAAAAGAAAATACAGAAACTTGGATGCCTGCATACACTAATGGCGTTCAAGCGATGCCGATTACGCTTGGCTACTATCTATCTGCCTTCTTGGAATCTTTCGAACGCGATGCAGATCGTACAAAGGAGATGTGGGAAAGAGTGA
Source organism: uncultured Sutterella sp. (assembly GCA_964530715.1). Classification (GTDB taxonomy): domain Bacteria; phylum Pseudomonadota; class Gammaproteobacteria; order Burkholderiales; family Burkholderiaceae_F; genus Duodenibacillus. The sequence goes on from CAZHBC010000064.1 coordinate 4,436, forward strand.
ATTGCTCTGCGTTGGGTTCTGGCGTCCTGGCAAATTCCTCTTGGCCACTAAATCGTGAACGGTTAGCAGAATTACTGGGCTTTGATAAGCCGATTAAGAATGGCCTTGATAGTTCACAGGTAAGCCTATTTGATATTCCGCTTGAAGCCGCAAGTGTTGCGGGTAACACAGCCATTCGTATCACGACCCTTATGCAGGATATTGCGCAGCAGTACTCGCAGACACGTCCCTGGTTACTCTTGGATTCTGGCGCGGCCTACGCGTCATCCGCAATGCCTCAGAAACGCAATCCTGGAATCATCCAGAAGACCCGTGCTAAGGCTAGCGACGTCGTGGGCGAAATGCAGACCTCTTTTATCCGTGCGCACAATCTTAACCTTGGGATGTATGACAACAAGGAATCTGTTTCGGAAGATAACACGCGGATCTTTGTGGATGCTGTTCACATGCTTAAGCTCGCGGAGTGGGCCTTTGCGATGCTTCGTGTGCATCCAGAGCGCGCCCTAGAGGAACTTGAAAACGACTGGACAACGACGATGGCTTTGGCTGAGGTTTTACAGCATCGCTTCCACGTTCCGTTCCGCGTTGGCCACAACTTCTCTAGCGATATGGTCACTGTCGCCCGCAAGAATGGATGGATTCCGAAGAACTTCCCCTACGAGAAGGCTAAGGAAATCTACCGCGAAGTCCTCAAGCGACTCGAAGGAAAAGAAGAAGAACTGCCGCTTTCGGAAGCGGATTTACGTGAGAGCCTTTCTGCCCCGTTTGTCGTACGTACGCGCGTAGGAGCAGGCGGCCCCGCGCCTGAGGCAGTTTCTAAAGTTCTTGAAGACCAAGAAAAGCGTCTTGCCGCAGATAAAGCGTGGCTTGATGCAAAACGCAATCAACAAGAAGAGGCAGAAAAGGCGCTTGATAAGTCTTTTGAAGCCCTTAATCAGCTTTAACCACGAATAGGAGGAAATGAAAATGCTGATGTTTTGGATTGGTGTGGCCATCGTCATTGCGACGTTTTGGCTCATCTTTAAAAACTACGAAGCACGCATCGTCTTGACGCTTGCCGGTGCCTTGATGGCTCTCATTGGCGGAGACCTTGGCGGCTCTGTGAATGCCTTCGTAAAACAACTCGTTAACGGTGGCCTTGTTCCGACGATTACGATTGTGATGGGCTTTGGCGCTTTGATGGTCTATACGAAGTGCTCTGACCACTTGGTTGCTGCTCTCGTGCAACCCTTGCGCAAGGTGCCATTCATCATCATCCCAGGCGCAGTGGTTATCACGTGGTTCCTTAACATTGCATTGCCTTCTGCTGGTGGTATTGCAGCGGCTGTGGGTGTCTTGTTGATTCCAACACTTATTGCTCTGAAGGTAAAGCCTGCAATGGCGGCTTCTGCCGTGTACCTTGGAACATGGGGTTCTGTCGTGAGCCCTGGTTTGATGTTTAACCCCCAGGTTGCTGAAATCGCAAAGACTGACGTGATGACGGTTATTGCAACGGAATTCTGGCCTTGCATCTATGGCTTGGTTGCCGCAACAATTGTCCTTGTCATCATCTCGATGATTCGCAAAGAAGGTGTTGGCTCTTATGAGCCGAAAGAAGGCGACACCGCGACACAGGTTAAGGCCGATATGAAGGTAAATTACCTCTATGCCATCCTCCCTGTGATTCCTCTCGTTCTCCTTGTTATCAGCTCTAAGCAGGTTGGTTGGATTCCGTACTTGAGCGTTCCTGTTGCAATGCTCATTGGTTGTGCAATTACGCTTGTTGTGACACGTCCGAATTTGGGTGATGCCTCCCGCAAGTTCTGTAAGGGTGCTGGCGACGGTTTCGCAGACGTTGTTATCCTCATTGCAGCTGCGGCGTTCTTCTGCGCTGGTATGAAATCGATGGGTATGATCAATGTTCTTATCGATGCGATGAAGGGCTCACAATCTGTTGCGCAGGTTGCCGCTGCCGCAGGTCCCTTCGTGATGGCCGCCGTGACGGGGTCTGGCAACGCTGCTGCCTTGGCTTTCAATGGCGCAATCACTCCGCACGCTGCTGATTTCGGTCTTGGTATTATCGAACTCGGTTCTGTTGCCCAGATTGCCGCTGGCTTAGGCCGCACGATGTCGCCGGTTGCTGGCGCTGCCATTATTTGCGCAGGTCTCGCTGGTATCAACCCGATGGAAATCGTTAAGCGCAATGCGATTCCCACGATTGTTGCTTTGACAGTTGTGACGATTGCAATGTTTATCTAGGCTAAAAC
>CAZHBC010000065.1:0-6677 GCA_964530715.1 uncultured Sutterella sp.
CGATGGGATAACCAATCTCATGAGCACACTTTAGAGCTGCATCTTCTGTGTGTGCGGTGCGATTCTCTGGTTGGAGGAGGCCAAGTTTTGAGATTAATTCCTTGAAGCGTTCACGGTCCTCCGCACAGTCAATAGCATCTGTCGTAGTGCCGATGATTGGAACGCCTTCTTTTTCAAGAGCGCGACAGATCTTAAGCGGTGTCTGTCCGCCGTACTGCACAATGACGCCAATGGGTTTTTCAATACGACAGATTTCTAGAACATCCTCAAGAGTCACGGGCTCGAAGTAAAGGCGATCTGATGTGTCGTAATCTGTGGAAACTGTCTCGGGGTTGCAATTAACCATGATGGTTTCAAAGCCATCTTCGTGTAACGCCATTGAGGCGTGTACGCAGCAGTAGTCAAATTCGATACCTTGACCAATGCGGTTGGGGCCACCTCCAAGGACAACAATCTTTTTCCTATCCGTGGGATTCGCTTCATCTTCTGCGGCGTAGGTTGAGTAGAGGTAGGCCGTTTTTGTTTCAAATTCCGCTGCGCACGTGTCCACTCGCTTATAGACTGGGTGTAGCCCTAGAGCATGACGCTTATTTCTCACGTCCGCTTCCTTTACCCCAGTTAAGCGAGCGATGCGCTTATCGGAGAATCCTTTCTTCTTAAGGTAAAAGAGCGTTTCTTTATCGATTGCAGGAAATTGAGCCTCTTTAAGGTTCTTTTCAATTGCAACCAACTCAGCAATTTGCGCTAAGAACCAGGGATCAATCGATGTCATCGCATGAATTTCTTCTACAGTCATGCCAATGCGCATTGCATCAGCAACGTAGAAGATGCGGTCAGAACCCGCTTCACTTAATTCGTGAACGATTTCTTTACGGTCATCGGTGATGGATGTGAGACCATCGCGACCTGTTTCAAGGCCACGAAGGGCTTTCTGTAGCGACTCCTGAAAGGAGCTTCCAATTGCCATCACCTCACCGACGCTTTTCATCTGTGTCGTAAGGCGATTATTGGCCTGTGGGAACTTCTCAAAGGCAAAGCGAGGAACCTTCGTTACAACATAGTCAATCGTCGGTTCAAAGGACGCGGGGGTTGCTCCGTCGGTGATGTCATTTTTAAGTTCATCAAGCGTATAGCCAACGGCAAGCTTTGCGGCAACCTTTGCAATCGGAAAGCCTGTTGCCTTAGAAGCTAGGGCAGAGGAGCGAGAGACACGCGGATTCATCTCAATGATGATGAGTCTCCCGTTCTCGGGATTTACCGCAAACTGCACATTTGATCCACCGGTATCAACACCAATCTCGCGCAACACTGCAATAGAGGCATTACGCATGATTTGATACTCACGGTCAGTGAGAGTCTGTGCGGGAGCAACGGTAATGGAGTCACCCGTGTGAATGCCCATGGGGTCTAGGTTTTCAATCGAGCAAACGATAATGCAGTTATCTTTCTTATCGCGCACGACTTCCATTTCGAACTCTTTCCATCCGAGGAGAGATTCTTCAATAAGAAGTTCATGCGTTGGCGAGAGTTCAAGCCCTTTTTGGCAGATTTCTACAAACTCTTGCATGTTGTAGGCAATGCCGCCTCCGGTGCCACCTAGGGTAAAAGATGGACGAATTACCGCTGGGAAACCGACCTTAGCTTGAACAGCCAGGGCGTCAGCCATGTTATAGGCAATACCTGAGCGAGCGGACTCAAGACCAATTTTGCTCATCGCTTCCTTAAAGCGAAGGCGGTCTTCTGCCTTATCGATTGCCTCTGGACTTGCTCCGATAAGTTCAACTCCGTTTTCCTTAAGGACGCCTTTCTTTGCAAGTTCCATTGCAAGATTAAGCGCAGTTTGACCACCCATCGTAGGGAGAATTGCATCGGGCTTTTCTCTTTTGATAATTCTCTCTAAGACGCGAGCATCTAAGGGTTCGATGTAGGTTGCATCGGCCATATCGGGGTCAGTCATAATCGTCGCAGGGTTGGAGTTGACGAGAATGACGCGATAGCCTTCCTCTTTGAGGGCTTTACAGGCTTGTGCCCCTGAGTAGTCAAATTCGCAAGCCTGTCCAATGACAATGGGACCTGCGCCGATAATGAGAATAGATTTTATGTCGTTACGTTTTGGCATTTCGTTTGTACCGTTTGTGTTGAGTTAAGACGATTCATAGGAGAGAAATCTCTAATTTCTATCGTCGGTTCTTCTCCATTAATTCAACAAAACGATCAAATAGTGTTTCAATGTCTTGTGGCCCAGGACTTGCCTCAGGGTGCCCCTGGAAACTCATCGCTGGTGCATCCACAAAACGGAGTCCCTGTAGCGACCCATCAAATAGACTCGCGTAAACCCCTTTAACATTTTCCGGCAGTGTCGCTTCATCAACAGCAAAGCCATGGTTTTGACTTGTGATGCTTACACGGCCCGTTTTCCTATCTACCACAGGGTGATTTGCACCGTGGTGGCCAAATTTCATCTTGATGGTTTTAGCTCCTGCTGCTAGCCCCATGATTTGGTGCCCTAAACAGATTCCAAAGAGCGGAATCTTCTTAGCAATAAAGACTTTTGCGGCAGCAATAGCGTAATCGCAAGGCTCGGGGTCTCCAGGACCATTAGAGAGGAAAACGCCATCGGGATTAAGCTTTAGAACTTCCTCAGCAGGAGTTTTCGCAGGAACAACCGTAAGAGCGATACCGCGGTCAGCCATCATGCGAAGAATGTTTCTCTTGATACCGAAGTCGTAAGCAACAACCTTAAATTTCGCATCCTTTAATTGGGGAAAGCCTGGTTTCCCGTCGACGGCGTTTAGTCCCCAACTGCCTTCATTCCACGTATAGGTTTCTTTCGTTGTTACGACGCTTGCAAGGTCTTTTCCTTGCATCGAACCCCAAGACTTTGCAGCCTTTAATGCGGCAGCAATTTCTTCATCCGTGAGTTTTCCACTAGCGGCCGCAACAAGAGTTCCTGCCTGAGCGCCTTTTTCGCGGAGATGTCTTACGAGTGCACGGGTATCAATGTCATAGAGAGCACATTTCCCCGCCTTTTTGAGATACTCTTCAAGAGTTTCTTCACTTCTAAAGTTACTCACAACTGGGCTTGCGCATCGAATGATGAGACCGGCAGCCGCAATCGAGGCACTTTCTTCATCTTCGTGGTTGACGCCAACATTTCCAATGTGCGGATAGGTAAGCGTTACGATTTGCCCTGTGTAACTCGGGTCAGTCAAAATTTCTTGATATCCCGTCATTGCTGTGTTGAAAACAACCTCAGCAGTGACACTACCAGCCGCACCTAAACTGCGGCCGCGATAAATGGTTCCGTCGGCAAGCGCCAAAGCAGCTTCGGGCCGAACGTCTTCTTTAATGGAGTTCAAAGGACTCTCCTTAACTAATTTTTGAACTAACGGACACGAGGCCTTGGCGCCCATGTTCGCGAAAAAAATTTAGGCAATAAAACACCTTCCGAAGAAAATTTTTCGGAAAACGAAGAATTATAGAGGCTATTAAAGGAAAATTTCTTTTAAATTAGCCAAAAATGGCGATTTTTGGCGGGAAAGTAAACGCAGGGTTTTCCCTTTCCCGCCTTAAGAAAATTTCCTCAGATTGAAAGCGCTTTCTTCTCTAGCCGATTCGCTTTAAGAAGGCACGATATTTCGCTAGGAAGATTTCTGGCACTTCTTCTTCTGGCGAGTGCCCACAGGGCAGTGCCTCGCCTTCGGGGTAAAGTGCTCTATCTTTCCATGTTTCGACGACATCATAGAGTTTTCCAACTGTTCCTTTTGCGCCCCAAAGTAGGAGGAGGGGACAGGTGATTCTCTTTTCGCGATCCGCGGCATCATCTTCTAGATCAATCGTTTGTGCGGCTCGGTAGTCTTCACAGATTGCGTGAATCTCTTCTGGGTTCTTGTAGCAACGAAGGTATTCCGCCATCACTTCGGGTTCTGTGGCGCCTGGAGTTTTCAGCTGTCCACCGATGTGCCTTTTAAGAAAGAACTCGGGGTCTGAAAGAATCATTTTCTCAGGAAGCGGCTCTGGTTGCGTTAAGAAGAACCACCAGAAATACTTCTGGGCGAACTCCATATTTGTTCTTTCATACATCACGGCTGTCGGAGCAATATCAAGGAAAACGCAGCTCTTTACGAGCTCTGGATAGTCAAGAGCTAAGCGATGCCCAACACGCCCTCCACGGTCGTGGCCAGCGAAGTGAAATGTGGAGAACCCAAGGCCTTTCATAAGAAGCGCAAGGTCAGAGGCCATCACTCGTTTTGAATACGGCCGATGCTTCTCGTCGCTTGCAGGTTTACTCGAATCCCCGTAACCACGCATATCAGGGAGAATGACCGTGTAGTCTCGCGCGAGTTCTGGAGCAACTTTTCTCCAAATGACGTGTGTATGCGGATGGCCGTGCGCCATCATAAGCGCTGGTCCCGTTCCTCCACGCGCAAACCGCAACGTGATGCCGTTGCCGAGCTCTGCATCAAAAAGTGTAAAACCTGGGATAAAAGGCGAGGGACCAATCTCACGGATATGAAAGTCACTCATCTGAGCCTCCTAATAAATCATCATTTTTTACAAAATTAATCCTAGCAGAATTCTTAAATTTGAAACTTAACTTGTCCCCAAAAACCTTGATTTCACTAGGGGAAACCCTAAGGGGGGGGGTAAAAATGTATACATCTCATGTTAAACTGAGGAAACGGGTAAATACTTAGCAATTTACGCTAAGTAAAAATATCTAAATTCTTCAGTGTAGGTAGTAAGTTCGTTGTCCTACGAGACACGTACCGAAGGAGAAATTATGCGTACATTGCCTGTTACGCTAGCGTTTTGCGTAACACTCGGTGCCCTCGTAGCTTCCGCTCCGGCATATGCGAGTTCGACTATAGTCATCGGAAAAGCGGTTAGTCAGACGGGCTCAATCATTATTGGGCACAATGAAGACAATCCTCAGCGAACGATTACTGCACAGTACTGGGTTCCTGCAGCTGAACACGCGACCGATGAAATCATTAGCTTTGAGCCAGGAGCCGCAAAAATCCCACAGGTTCCCCATACACATGGCTTTTATTGGGCTCAAATCCTTCATCCACAAGGCTATTCTTACTCTGATAATTTTCTCAATGAAAGAGGAGTCTACGTTTCCTCAAGCCAAGCTGTTGTAAGTTCAGAGTCAAAAGAACGACTTGTTGACGGGGGTGTTGGATATGCAGTTAGGCGCCTCATTGCAGAACGTGCAAATTCAGCGCGAGATGGTGTAAAGATTGCTATTGACCTCGTTACACGCTACGGCTATCGCGACATTGGACGTATTTATACGATTGCAGATAAAGATGAAGTTTGGCAATTAAATCTTCTTCATGGCTCACGTTACATTGCTAGACGAATCAAAGACAATGAAGTGGTCTTTATCAATAATGCCTTCTCGCTAAGAGATGTGAATCTAAAGAGCCCTGACATAATTGCCTCTCCTGATCTAATTAAACATGCTACGGCCCGTCATAGATATGACCCTGCAAAAGTAGGAGATACCTCAGATTTTAACTTTCATACGGCGTATCAACTTAAAGAAAATCCCGCTGCGGATGCTTGCTCCCAGAGGGCTTTGGAATTGATAACGGGTAGCGAAATCCGAGATAGTAAAGATTTCCCATTCTCCGTTACGCCAAAGAAAAAAATGGGCGTGGCAGATGTAAAAAGAGTTCTAAGGTCGCATTCAAGGTATGAAGATCGTTCGAGGATTTATCACAAGAGTGCCAACGATATCTGTGGCATAGGGACTTCAGAATCCTTCATCTTCGTCTTTGAAGATAACCCTTTGCTTATTCAAGGGTACCGTAGCCCAGGGCGGCCCTGTGAGACTGCTTATATTCCGTTTTATCCCATTGCAAAACCCTCTCCAGCAGAAGCGTTTCTTACAGCAGAAGAAGCTCTTTCTCAGCAATTTAATGGGAAAGCTTCGAGTTTTGATTACCGTAAAAATTTCGATTTCTACAGTTTCCTTGTTGTACAAAATTACACGGAATTACTCGGCTCTCAAGAAACCGCCTCAAAGGTCTTTTTGAAGCTTGAAAAAGATTGGAATTCGCAGATTGCGACAATGCATAAACGCGCAAAAACCTATCTAAAAGAATTCTCTTCGGAGAAAAGTATGAGGGTTCTTCATGGGTTTAATCTCACGACATTTGATGATGCGGTTGCTGCTGCAAGAGGGTATATCGCGGGGCTTCCTACTGTGACAGTGGATGTTGGCGCACATCAACTTTCAAAAAGCGAAATCGGTACAATCAAGGTAACAACTTATTCCAGTAGAGAAATCCCGATGAGCCATGTCGATTGGAAGACAGCTTACTTTGGACTTCTCTATCCCTACAGTGACGGAACATACATTAAGCTCGCTAAGGCTCAATCCGCTACTGCAAATGATGTCAATGGGGATGGCTTAAAAGATGTAACATTCATCTTTGATAAGCCAACTTTCCTCAAGAAGGCAACAGCTGGTGTGCTTCAAGATATTTGGTTTGCCGCCTTTGTGGATGGAAAGAAAGTTGCAGGTTTTGATCTCGTGCGAATTGAAAAATAACCACACTTGATTTTTAATTTACGCGAGTCAATACGGCCGATTACGAGGGGGTATTCGGCCGTTTTCGACTTTGTTAAGTAGATTTCTTCGCAATCGTTCTAGCTGGTCCCGT
>CAZHBC010000066.1:0-2655 GCA_964530715.1 uncultured Sutterella sp.
GTCATTCGTGAGGCTCCGCATGCATGAGCTTTCTATCGCAGAAGGGATTGCTGAAGTCGTTGAGAGGACAGCGGAGAAAAACGCTATCGATGCGATTTCTTCAGTTCGCGTGAGTATCGGGGAACTTGCAGGAGTCGACACTGACGCTCTGCTTTTTGCTTGGCAGTCTGTTGCCTCCGCCGGTCTCTTAAAGGGAGCCTCCCTACAGATAGAGCGAACCGCTGGAGAAGCCTGGTGCACGGACTGCGAAAAAACGGTTCCACTTAAAGCCTATGGGAATGCGTGTCCAGCTTGTGGCGGCTATCATCTCATCGCTACTGCGGGCACTGAGATGCGCGTCATCGACTTTGTACCTAAAGAAAAGAATTAAATTAAAAAAATTAATTGGGGCTTTCATATATCGCTTTCGGATATATATAGGAGTTACTAATCATGTGTCTTACTTGCGGTTGCGGCCATACGCACGAACATACACACAGCCACGATCATGATCACGGTCATGACCATCATCACGAACACGATGAAAATGCCATCCGCGTTGAAGAGGATATTCTCTCGAGAAATAACGCGATTGCCGCAAAGAACCGTGCTCTTTTTGCCTCAAAGAAAATCTTGGCTTTGAATTTTGTCTCTAGTCCCGGTTCAGGGAAAACAGAACTCCTTGCAGCCACCGTCCGCGCTGTGAAAGACGCCTATAAGATTTTTGTCATCGAAGGCGACCAACAGACAGAAAACGATGCAGATCGCATCCGTGCGACGGGAGCCCCAGCTTTTCAGATTAATACGGGGAAAGGTTGCCACCTCGATGCCGCGATGGTTGAGCACGCTGTGAGCCACTTAGAGCCAACAGAAGAGAGCGTACTTTTTATCGAAAACGTCGGAAATCTTGTCTGCCCTGCGGAGTTTGATCTCGGGGAAGCACACAAGGTGGCAATCCTTTCTGTGACAGAAGGGGAAGACAAACCCTTGAAGTATCCAGACATGTTCCGAGCCGCAGATGTGATGCTTATTAACAAGGTGGATCTCCTTCCCTACGTTCGCTTCGACATTGATAAGTGCGAAGAGTACGCACGACGTGTCAACCCCAAGATTCGCATCATTCGCACAAGTGCCACAACGGGCACGGGGCTTGATATTTGGGTTAAGTGGCTTTCCGTTGAGAGAGCCCTAGCCGCTCTCTAAGAAGAAAGCCTCCGAAGTAACTATGGCGGTTGTTGCTCGACTCTTTCGTGTTACGGGCCTAGTTCAGGGCGTTGGATTTCGTCCGACGGTCTATCGTGTTGCCCGAGAACTGGGCCTTGCGGGAGAAGTTTTTAACGATGCGGCAGGCGTGGGTATCGTTCTTGAAGGAGAAGAAGGAGCCGTTGGAGCTTTTGAAGCTAGTTTAAGGAAAAATGCCCCGCCTCTTTCTCGCATCGATTCCATTACAGAAGCCCCCGAAGCCGTAAAAGGGTTAAAGGATTTCATCATCACGCCTAGTCGGGGTGGTGTTGTAAAGACAGCGATTACCCCTGATGCGGCAACCTGTGAAGCGTGCTTAGCAGATATGTTTAACCCCAAAAATCGCCGCTATCGCTACGCTTTTACTAACTGCACACACTGTGGACCACGCTACACGATTACGCGTGCCCTTCCCTACGATAGGCCACAGACTTCGATGGCAAAGTTTCCCATGTGCGAAGACTGTAGGCACGAGTACGAAGATCCTGAGGATAGAAGATTTCACGCGCAGCCCAATGCCTGCCCTGTGTGTGGCCCAGAATTAAGTCTTTATACGCGCGAGAAAACCCGCATTGAAGGCGACGTCATCAGCAATGTCGTCTCTGCCCTTAAAGCTGGGAAAATCGTTGCTATTAAAGGCCTAGGGGGTTTTCACCTTGCGTGCGATGCGAAGAACACGGAAGCCGTAAATGAACTCCGACGCCGCAAGAGGCGCGATGAGAAACCTTTTGCGGTGATGTTTGCTAATGCGGTAAGTGCCCAGAAGTACGTTCAAATTGATGAAAAAGAAGCGGCGCTCCTTGAAGGAACCGAGCACCCGATTGTGCTTTTGGAAAAGCAGCCGGGAGAAGAACTCGCAGGCGTTGCAGATAGGCTCTCTGAAGTGGGCGTAATGCTTCCTTATACGCCACTACACTGGCTTATCTTTCACGAGTTCGCGGGTCGCCCCGTTGGAACAGACTGGATTCACAGTGCCGCGCTTGACACAGTCCTTGTGATGACGTCAGCGAACCCAAGTGGAGAACCGCTTGTCACGGGTAACGATGAAGCCTTTAGCCGTCTCGGGCAAATTGCAGATCTCTTCTTACTTCATAACCGCGACATTGTTGTTGGCTGTGATGATTCGGTGATTCGTCCACTAAAAACGGGATTTTCTTTCATTAGAAGGGCTCGCGGCTATACGCCTCGTGCCGTAAAGCTTAAAGAGAAAATTCCTGCAACACTTGCTACTGGCCCTTACCTTAAAAACACCGCCGCTGTAAGTCGCGACGATGAGGCTTTCTTAACGCAACACATCGGGGACCTTGCTAATCGTGCTAGTGAAAAAGCTTTAGAAGATGCAATCCGTCACATCACTTCTATTTTGGAAGTTACGCCTGAAGTCGTTGCTAGCGACGCACATCCTGACTTTTTCTCCACGCACTTAGCCAAAGC
>CAZHBC010000066.1:2755-6655 GCA_964530715.1 uncultured Sutterella sp.
GCCATAAGAGAGCGCTACAAGGAATTCCCAGGAGCTGCTTGGTTTGCTGAAACTGCCGCTAATACGCGTCTTACAAAAAGAACTTCTGCGCTTGGCCGCTACTTTGATGGCGTTGCGAGCCTATTGGGGCTCTGTGACATTCAACACGATGAAGCAACCGCGGCAATGCGCTTAGAGGCCCTTGCCCGAGGAAAAGTTGGCAAAGTCCTTCCCGAGTGGTCGGTCGATGATGGCGTCATTGACATCACTCCCGCTATTGGAAGACTCGTAGAAAATCCCGACAGAGCCCAGGCCGCCGCAGACTTTCATAGGACCTTAGCAAGAGCCCTTGCAGAAAGCGCAGCTTCAGCCGCTAAAGAGATTGGCTACACGGGACCCATTGCCGTAACGGGTGGGTGCGCGGCCAATAAACGACTCACAGCCGCCCTAGCAGAGGATTTAAAATCCCGAGGATTTACAGTAGCAATTCCAAGCATGGTTCCCGCAGGTGACGGGGGGCTTGCCTTAGGAGAACTTTGGCTTGCCGCTCTTTGCCACAAAGCGGGCGCTGAGGAACACTGCTTCCTCGCGCGTCAAAGTTAAGAAATTGGAAAAGAAATTATGTGTTTAGCCGTTCCCGCAAAAATTCTGCAATGCACCAGTAAAACAAGTGCTCTTTGTGACATGGGAGGAGTAGAGAAAACCGTAGACATCTCTCTAATTCCTGACGCACAAATTGGCGATTGGGTTGTTGTTCACGTGGGATTTGCTCTCAATAAGATTAATCCAGAGGAAGCTGAGAAAACACTCAAGCTTTTAGGAGAAATCGCAAGCTCCGAGGGGAAAGCATGAACTACGTAACGAGTTTTAGAGATCCCGAGAAGGCGCGTGGAATTGCAAAGGCTATTGCTTTAGAGGCAAAGCCAGAGAAAACCTACCGCTTTATGGAATTCTGCGGCGGTCACACGCACGTTCTCTCCCGCTGGGCCTTAACAGAGATTCTTCCCAAGAATGTGAAGATGATTCACGGTCCTGGGTGCCCTGTCTGTGTCCTTCCAATCGCGCGCATTGAACTTGCCATCGAACTTGCTCTTAAACACAAAGCAATTGTTTGCACCTATGGGGACACCTTGCGCGTCCCAGCGGCGCACGGCAGATCCCTATTTAGTTGCCGCGCAGAAGGAGGAGACGTTCGTATGGTCTATTCTCCGAGCGATGCCTTAGAGATTGCCCGTGCGAATCCCGATAGAGAAGTGGTCTTCTTTGCCATCGGCTTTGAAACAACGACGCCACCCACGGCAGTTGTTGCCAAAATTGCGAAAGCAGAAGGTTTAAAAAACTTTTCTCTCCTTGTAAGCCACGTCCTTACGCCCGCTGCAATGGAACACATCCTCAAGACGGCACCCGCCCGTGCAAATGCTCCACGCTTAGATGGCCTTGTGGGCCCTGCGCACGTCTCTACCATTATCGGGAGCGCCCCCTACGAGGAATTTTCCGAGAAGTGGGGAATGCCTGTTGTGATCTGTGGCTTTGAACCACTGGATATGCTCTGCTCAATTCTCATGCTTGTCCGACAGGTAAACCGCGGGGAAGCAAAGGTAGAAAATGAATTTTCTCGCGCCGTGACGCACGATGGGAACCGCGTTGCAATCGCGCTTATGGATGAAGTTTTTGAAAAACGGGATTCCTTTGAATGGCGTGGCTTGGGAGCAATCCCCCACTCTGCACTAAAGTTAAAAGATGCTTACGCAGAATTTGATGCAGAAAAGCGCTTTGACCTCCATGAAATCCCCGTAGCAGATAATAAAGCCTGCTCTTGCGGCGCAATTTTGCGCGGAGAAAAAGAACCGAAAGACTGCCTCCTTTTTGGCAAAGTCTGCACACCTGCTCGCCCGATTGGTGCCTGCATGGTTAGTAGCGAAGGGGCCTGCGCGGCCTATTGGCGCTACGCACCCAAAACTCATAAGGAAAGCTAATGGCAATTCCTGCTTATTACGTTCGTAAACTTGATATCGCTCGTGGCACTGTAGATTTAAGACACGGTGCTGGGGGGCTCGCAACCTCTCAACTTATTGAAGAGGTTTTTGCACGCCACTTTACAAACACTTGGCTTGACGTGGGGCACGACGGAGCTTTGCTCCCGCCCATGAAACACCCTGTGGCTGTTTCTTGCGATGCGCACGTTGTGACGCCTCTTTTCTTCCCAGGTGGCGACATCGGTCGCCTTGCTATCGCAGGAACCGTTAATGACGTTGCCGTCTGTGGCGCAAAACCCCTTTACATTGCAGCGACCTTTATCTTAGAAGAGGGTTTCCCCCTTAAAGATTTAGAGAAGATTGTTTCCTCCATGGCAGAAACGGCTAAAGAAGCCGGCGTTGCCATCGTCACAGGAGACACCAAGGTTGTCGAAAAGGGGCACGGCGACGGAATCTATATTTCTACAACTGGCATCGGAGAAGCGCTTGTTGATTACCCGATTACGGGGCGTGAAGCGCGTGCTGGAGACGTTGTTCTTATTTCTGGCACCTTGGGAGATCACGGCACTACCATCCTCGGGAAACGTGAGGCGATGTCTTTTGCAAGTTCCATTGAAAGTGACACAGCTCCCCTTGGCGTCATGGTGGAGAAGATTCTTTCAGCCACAAAACGCGTACACGTTCTTCGGGATGCCACACGCGGGGGACTTGCCGCGACCTTAAATGAAATTGCGCACCAGAGTGAAGTGGGTATTGAACTCGTAGAGGAAAAGATTCCCGTAAGAGAAGAAGTGAGGTCTGTCTGTGAATTCTTAGGGCTTGACCCCCTCTTTGTTGCAAACGAAGGAAAGCTCATTGTTATTGTCCCCAAAGAGGATGCTGAGGCCGCATTAAAAGCCATGCGAGAAGCTCCCTATGGAGAGAATGCAGCCATTATCGGCACGGTCACGGAAGAAAATAAAGGCGTTGTTGAGATGACAACTCCCTTCGGAGGGAAGCGCTTAATTGACTGGCTCGACGGAGAACAGTTACCCCGAATCTGTTAGAAGATTTGTTTTTGCGAGAAAAAGAACAGTTCTCTTCCATATAATGAGAAATTGCTCGGCGCCAGCGCGTCGAAAAACAACGATTTTTGCTAAATGAAAAAGACGATGATTTCCGCTACTACTCGATTTTTCTTCTTAAGCGCTTGCTGCGCCCTTGCAACTCTCAGCGCACCACTTACGAGTGTTGCAGCCCCAGCAACGGCTGATGCAGTAACAGCTGAAAGTAACGAATTCCGCCCGCTCGATCGCATCGTTGCGGTTGTCAATCGCGATGTCATCACAGAGTACGAACTGCAGACACGCACGCATCAAGTGGCGATTAACTTACGCCGCCAAGGGATTGAACTACCTGGGATGCACGAGTTGCGTAGCCAAGTTCTCGAGCGTCTCATCCTAGAAAAAGCCATCGGACAACGTGCCGAAGACACGGGGATTCGTGTTGACGAACAGATGGTCACAGCCTCTATTGAGCAAATTGCACAGAACAACCAAATGACCGTTGCGGAACTGCGCGATAGGCTCACGGCGGATGGCACAAGTTACAGCGCCTTCCGAGATCAGATTCGTCAGGAAATCGTCCTTCAGAGACTGCGGCAAAGGGAAGTAGATTCCAAGATTCAGATTCCCGAAAGTGAAATCAATGCCTATCTAGCGGAAAAGGCAGGATTTGCTACGGATGAAACAACGGAATATCACATCTATCACATCTTGGTACCGATTGCTCCAGATGACACGAACGGTAGCAAGGCAGAAGACTTAGCCGAATCCATCGTTGATCGTGCGGAAAAAGGCGAAGACTTTGCAAAACTCGCAGCAGAGTACTCTAAGGCAGACGATGCTCTCGAGGGGGGCGACCTCGGGTGGAAAGATGCCTCTCGTATGCCTTCGATTTTCTGGAA
>CAZHBC010000067.1:0-6644 GCA_964530715.1 uncultured Sutterella sp.
CCAGGCATTCCAGCAGGCATTGGCTTATCTTCCGGGAGATCTGCAACCATGCAGTCTGTCGTAAGAATCAAACCAGCAACGCTTGCTGCATTCTGCAAGGCTGTACGCGTGACCTTCGCGGGATCGAGAACACCCATCTCAATCATGTCGCCATAGACGCCTGTCTGAGCGTTGTAGCCGTAGTTGCCCTTATTGGCACTGACGTTATTGACGATAACACTCGGTTCGTCGCCTGCGTTACCAACAATCTGGCGCATCGGCTCTTCCATAGCACGGAGAACAATCTTGATACCAGCGGACTGTTCGTCATTCTCACCCTTGAGGTTAGCAATGGCCTGCTTTGTACGGATAAGCGCTGTACCGCCACCTGCAACAACACCTTCTTCAACAGCCGCACGTGTCGCATGCAAAGCATCTTCCACGCGGGTCTTCTTTTCTTTCATCTCGACTTCGGTTGCAGCACCGACCTTCACAAGGGCGACGCCACCAGCTAACTTCGCAACACGTTCCTGCAACTTCTCGCGGTCGTAGTCGCTTGTGGTCGCTTCAATCTGCTTACGGATGGAGGCAACGCGGTTCTCAATGGCAGCCTTATCACCAGCGCCATCGATAACTGTCGTGTTTTCCTTCGTTACTTCAACGCGTTTGGCAGAACCGAGTTGATCGATTGTTGTCTTATCGAGTGTGAGACCCAAATCCGAAGAAATCACTGTAGCGCCTGTGAGCACTGCGATATCCTCGAGCATGGCCTTACGGCGATCGCCAAAGCCAGGAGCCTTGACGGCAACAACCTTCAAGATGCCACGCAGAGAGTTCACAACGAGTGTGGCAAGCGCTTCGCCATCGACGTCTTCAGCGACAATCAAGAGCGGGCGGTTAGCCTTGGCAACGAGTTCAAGAACAGGGAGAAGTTCACGGATGTTGCTAATCTTCTTATCGTGTAAGAGGATGAGGGGCTTATCGAGAACCGCTGTCTGACGCTCCGGTGTGTTGATGAAATACGGAGAGAGGAAACCGCGATCGAACTGCATACCTTCAACGATTTCAAGCTCATTGTGTAGGCTCTTGCCATCTTCGATTGTGATGACGCCTTCCTTGCCGACCTTTTCCATCGCTTCCGCAATGATGTCGCCAATTTCCTTATCGGAGTTCGCACTAATGGTGCCAACCTGAGCAACTTCTTTGGTTGTGGTGACGGGCTTGCTGATCTTCTTGAGTTCAACAACAGCGGCTTCCACAGCCTTGTCGATGCCACGCTTCAAATCCATCGGGTTCATGCCAGCGGCAACATACTTCATGCCTTCGCCAACGATAGCCTGAGCCAAAACGGTTGCGGTTGTTGTACCGTCACCGGCGTTGTCATTTGTCTTAGAGGCAACTTCGCGAACCATCTGGGCGCCCATGTTTTCGAACTTGTCTTTAAGTTCAATTTCTTTAGCAACCGTCACACCGTCCTTGGTGATGAGCGGGCCACCGAAACTGCGTTCCAAAACAACGTTACGACCCTTGGGTCCCAAAGTAACCTTAACAGCGTCTGCCAAGGTGTTGATACCGCGAACCATACGGGCGCGGGCGTCATCACCAAATAAAACTTTCTTTGCAGCCATTTGAAAATCTCCAAAAAATCGTTACGAAATTAGGCAAGAACGCCCATGATGTCTTCCTCGCGCATCACGAGGAATTCTTGGCCGTCAACCTTGACAGCCTGGCCAGAGTACTTGCCAAAGAGCACGCGATCACCGACCTTGACGTCCATGGCAATCAACTTGCCTGCTTCATCGCGGCGTCCTGGGCCAACGGCAACGACCTCGCCCTGATCGGGCTTTTCGGCGGCGTTATCCGGAATGACGATGCCGCTTGCGGTGGTGCGCTCACTGTCGAGTCGCTTGATAATCACGCGGTCATGCAAGGGACGAATCTGCATTTTTTTGCTCCAGTATTTCTTAAAAAAGTTCTTTAAAAGGGTTGGATGCGTTTAGGGCGCATCTTCAAACGACAAGGGAAAATGTAATTTCCTTATCCGTGTAACCTCTATGTGGGGATGCCCTTTAAAAAAATCAACCCCCAATCGTTTAAACTTCTTTCGTTGACTTCTTTTTTGGAGAGAAAAGTGCAAAAAAGAGTTTTTAATCAAGCCATTGCTACATTTGGCGCCATCTTGGGTTTAGGTTTTTCCCTCGCTTCCGAGGCCGCTTCGGTCCCGGCGGAGGTGAAATCTATCCTGAGTAACGCTCATATTCCTTACGGGGATGTAAGTCTTTGGGTAGCAAAGGCACGCGAGACGACGCCCGTTATTGCACTTAATCCAGAGAAGGCTATGCAACCAGCGAGTTGTGCCAAATTGCTCACAACACTTGCCGCCCTCGAAATCCTTGGCCCCAACTACCGTTGGAAAACACGGTGGTTAGCCGAGTCTTTTAATGAAAAAACAGGGCTAGTGAAAGGGCTTACCTTCGTGGGAGGCGGCGACCCTCACTACGTTATCGAGAGACTTTGGCTTGCAGCCGAGCGCCTCAAGGCAATCGGTGTACGAACAATCGAAGGGGATATCGGAGTCGATAGAAAGCTTTTTACCGTTGTCGGGGACGCAAAGCCCTTGGACGGACAAACGGATCGTGCCTATAACGTCGAAGCGGATGCGGCACTTGTGAGCCAGAGAAGTGTTTGCTTTGAAATCATGCCAGATGAAGAGGCTGGCATTGCCCGTATCGTTCCGATTCCGCGTTTAGCAGGTTTTAAAACTACAAAATCGGTCCCACTTACGGGAGGCGCTTGCTCGGATTGGAAAGGGGGATTGAAGGCAAAGTTCACCTCAAGCGAAGCAACGTTTAAGGGGGCATATCCTTTAAATTGTGGGAAAAAGACTTGGCCAGCTACCCTTTGGAAACCGAATGAATATCTGCGGGCGGTTTTCTCTGAGGTTTTCTCAGAAGCAGGAATCGCTTGGAAGGGTAGCGTCACAGACCGCGAGGCATCTCCCAATGCCCGTGAACTTCTTCTTGAGAAGTCCAATCCGCTCTCGAACCTTGTTGTGTTAACAAATAAGTTCTCTAATAACACAATGGCTCGCCACCTCTTTCTCTCGCTTTCTTTTGCGGATGCTGTTGGCATGAGGCGCCCGGCGACGGTTAAGAGAAGTCAAGCGGTGCTCTCGCAGTGGTTAACGAGGATTGGTATTGATTCCGAAAGAGTTTTTATAGAAAATGGCTCTGGTCTTTCTCGAGAGACTCATATCAGTGCCGCTGATTTAGGCCGCGTTCTCACCTATGCGGAGACGGGCCCTTACGCAGCAGAATTCTTCTCTAGTCTTCCGATTGCAGGCGTTGACGGCACAATGCGTAAGAGAGAAGTAACAGGGTTTTCCCGCCTAAAGACTGGAAGAGTCAAAGACGTGCGTAGTATCGCTGGCCTTGTGCGTGATACAAAAGGCACCGATTGGACTGTTGTTATTCTCATTAACACGAAGGCAACGTCAGGCGCCATCCCCGCTATTGATGGAATCCTAAGTTGGGTTGGGGCGGGAAACCTCTGAAGTTGTGTTTGCAGAGGGACTGCTTTGGCTACCTTTTCGAATCGCCTTGATTAGGCTCTCCTCGGTGAGAAGTTCTGGTAAGACCGTCGGCCGTCCATCGACATCGTAAATCACGTAGAGAGGAACTCCCGTGCGACCGAATGCATTAAGGGCTCGGCTAATCTCGGAATCGCGCGAAGTCCAATCTGCGACAAATCTTCGATATCCGTAGCGGTTAAGCGCTGCGTTCGTCGCGTCCGTGTGAAGGGCCGTTACCTTGTTAAATTGGCAAGTAACGCACCAAGAGGCCGTAAAGTCGATGATGACAGGGCGCCCCTCATGTAGGGCGCGTTCCACGGCGGAAGTGGAAAATTCCTGCCAAACAGAAGTTTCTTTCTCATAGGCTTTGGAGAAATCAGCATAGGCAAGTGTGAAGACGCTTGCCAAAGTCACAAGAAGTGCGATGACCTTTAATGTTCGAGAATTTCCGCGACCATATTGCTCTCTGCCGTAGACCCAAAGGAAAAGTGTCAAACCACCAGCACCTAAAAAGAGCGTAATAAGTCCGTAAATATTCACTTGATGCGCCAAGACCCAAACAAGCCATAGGAAGGCAATTAACATCGGAAGCGCCATAAAGCGCTTTAAGCGAAGCATCCATGCGCCTGGCTTCGGGAGCCACCGCGTCCATCCTGGGAAAATCGTCAGCAGGAACCACGGAAGTCCGATACCAAACCCTAGGGCTAAAAAGACCGCCGAGGCCTGCAGAGCGGGTTGCGTTACGGCATAGCCCAAGGCGGCCCCCATGAATGGCGCCGTGCAGGGACTTGCAACAATAACTGTGAGAATCCCAACACAGAAAGATCCCGCTGGCCCTGTCGTCGGTAGCGCTCTTGCGGCTCGAGAATCCGCAAGGTGGCTTGCCGCTGTGAATTCAAAGACGCCGAGTAGATTGAGCGTAATGGAAAAGAAGAGGAGAGCCAAAACAGCAACAACCCAAGGAGTTTGTAACTGAAAGCCCCAACCGACAGCAAAGCCTAATGAGCGGACAAAAAGTAAGAGCACGGCAAGGGCAAGTGTCGTTGCAAGGACGCCGCCCATGAAAGCCAGCCCATTAACGGCCATTGTGCCGCGCCTACGAGAGTGGTCAGCAAGGTGAAGAACCTTGAGACTCAACACAGGGAAAACGCAGGGCATGAGATTAAGGATTAGACCTCCTACGAAGGCAAATAGGAGGGCTCTTCCTGAGGTAATCGTCTGCAAGGGTTCAAGTTGTGGCGTAAGAAGCGTGCTACGGGTGGGCTTCTTTTTCTTAGTAACTTTTTCTGTAGTGGCGATTTTCCCTGGTTTAACAGCGATGCTCGTATCAATGGCCCACCCATTTTGTAGCGGGCCTCCGTCAGCAATGAGTACTCCTTCGATTGCAGAAAGTGGTGCGGCGCTTTTTTCTTTTAGCGTGAGAAGAAGCGTCGTGTTTTGCCCGCGAACTGTGGAAACTGTATCTACCTGAGAGAGGAAGGGGTTTCCATTTTTCGGGAGGAAAACAACATTTTCTGAAATAAGTCCAGCGGACTGTGGCAGTTGTACAGAGAGGCGATTGCCGTCCTGAATGGCAGAAATGGCCGTCGTTGTAACGGTCTCAGGCGTTGCTGCTTTTGTGCGTTTAAAGAGGGAATCTGCCTCAGTTGGTTTGCTTGCGACTTCGATGGGAACGGAGAATTTAAGTGTCCTCTCTTGCGGCACACAGACATCGCGGCACGCAACCCAACTTACCTTAGCGCGAATGGTTACGTGTGTTCCATAAGGAGTACCCCAGGGAACTTCAATCTGAAATGGTAAGAGGACATCATCCTCGTAAACAAAACTTGTGAGGTCCCCTGTTTTTTTCACCTTCGGCAGCGGCCAACCAAGCGGCGTCACTTTCCAGTGTCGCGGTAGCATCCATTCAACTTTTGTCGCCTCTCCAGCGTCTCCTGGGTTTTCCCAGTATGTATGCCAACCCTCTTTGTGTCTAAGGAGAATGCCGACCTCATAGGGGCTACTTGGTGTTGCCGCATTGCGATGCGCAACAATTTCTGCCGTGACGGCATTGGCGCTTTCTGCGGCTTGGCTATTTAAGACAGTCGCAATAGGATCGGCTTTCGCAGCAAAAGCATTTGTCGCAAGAAGGAGTCCTGCGAGGAAAAAGGCGCCGAGCGCTCTGCGTACTATGGAAAGGACACTTCTCATGAGGCAGAGCGAATAGAGCGGAAGGCACGCCGTGCGGCTTCAATGGTTTCATCAATATCCGCATCACTGTGCGCGGCGGAGATAAATCCAGCTTCAAAGACAGATGGAGCTAGATAGATGCCAGCGTCTAACATCGCATGAAAGAACGTAGCGAAAGCCTTTGTGTCCGATTGCATCACTTCAGAGAAACCGTTTGGCAATTCAGGTAGGAAGAAAAAGCCCAACATCCCACCGATGGCTCTCGCTTTAAAGGGAACGCCTTCCTCCTTTGCGGCCGCAGTAAGACCTGTGACAAGACGGGAGGACTTACGACTTAATTCTTCATAAAAACCAGGGGCTTGAATCTCTTTAAGTGTTGCGAGGCCACAGGCAACAGCGACAGGATTCCCCGAGAGCGTTCCTGCCTGATAGACGGGCCCCAAGGGAGCAATCTTTTCCATGATTTCTCGCTTTGCACCAAAGGCTGCAACGGGAAGTCCCCCGCCAATTACTTTTCCAAACATCGTAATGTCGGGAGTGACTTTGTATAGCGATTGAGCCCCACCTAAGGCAACACGAAATCCTGTCATTACTTCGTCAACGATGAGAAGCGCACCGTGTTCCGTGCAAACCCTGCGAGCTGTGTCGATAAATTCTTGCGTAGCAGGAACCATGTTCATGTTCCCTGCGACGGCTTCAACGATAACGCAGGCGATTTCGTCCCCTTCCTTTTTAAAGCATTCTTCTAGCGCTTCTGGGTTGTTGTATTCAAGAACGATTGTGTGCTCAGTTGTCTCGCGAGGAACGCCCGCAGAAGAGGGATTACCAAAGGTAAGCATTCCAGAACCTGCCTTAACGAGAAGGCTATCGGAGTGACCGTGATAGCAACCCTCGAATTTGACGATTTTGTTTCGACCCGTGTAGC
>CAZHBC010000068.1:0-2502 GCA_964530715.1 uncultured Sutterella sp.
GTTGGGCTCTGAGAGAGGCCGCCGCGCTTTACAGCAACAAACCCGCTTGGGAAGCAGCCGTAAAGCGCGCAATGGCAAAGAACTTCTCTTGGGATAAGTCCGCTGCGCGTTACGTGGAACTCTACGAGGAAATCCTTCGCTAGTAGCCTCGCAAGGCAAATAGAGCAAAGCCCGAGTTTTCCGTTGGAAGCCCGGGCTTTGTTTATTTCGCTTTCTTTAGACGGCGTTTTAAAGCGCAAGAAGCTTATTCATCCTCTGCACAAAGGCGTTGGGATCTTTGAGGCTACCCTGCTCAGAGAGGAGTGCTTGCTCGAAGATGAGCTCCGCCCACTCTTTAAATTTCGCTTCATCGGTTTCCGCCGCAGCACGCTTTAAAAGAGCATTCTCTGGGTCAACTTCCAAGATGTACTCTTCCTCAGGAACCGCCTGCCCAGCGGCCTCGAGCATACGCTTCATCTGGGGAGTGAGGAACTGTCCAGCATCTGCAACAACGCAACTCGGGGTTCCCACAAGACGCGTAGAAACACGAACGTCTTTTGCCTTCCCTGTAAGAGCCGTCTTTAAGCGCGCAATGAGGCTGTCGCTTGTCTTCTTCTCTTCTTCTGTCTTCTCGGGCTTATCTGCCAAGTCACCGAGTTCCAAATCCGAAGCACTGGCGCTCACAAAGGACTTTCCTTCGAATTCACGCAAATGACCCATCATCCACTCATCGATGCGATCCCAAAGGAGAAGCACTTCGATACCCTTCTTACGGAAGAGTTCCAAGTAAGGAGATGTCTTAGCGCTCTGGTAAGTAGAACTTACAAGGTAGTAAATCTTCTTTTGTCCCTCAGGCATACGAGAGACGTAGTCAGAAAGAGAAACACTCTGTGCGCCGCTCTCCTCCTTTGTAGAGGCAAAGCGAAGGAGTTTTGCGACAGTTTCAGAGTTTGCATAATCCTCCACTGGACCCTCTTTTAAGACGCGGCCAAACTGTGCCCAGAACTTCGCATACTTCTCTTTATCCGCGGCGAGTTTTGCAATCATGTCAAGAGCGCGTTTCGTAAGCGCCTTCTTTAACTTACGGCCCGCTTCACTTTCCTGCAAAAGTTCACGCGAGACATTCAAGGGAAGTGCATTTGTATCCACCAAGCCACGAACAAAGCGTAGGTAATTCGGAAGGAATGCCTCCGCCTTATCCATAATGAAAACACGCTCAACAAAAAGCTTCAGTCCCTTTACGGCATCTCTCGAATACAAATCCCAAGGAGCCTCCGAGGGAAGGAACAAGAGAGACGTGTACTCAAGGTCCCCTTCGACTCGGTTATGCGCCCAAGCAAGGGGATCGCTGTAATCGTGCGTAAGGTGCTTGTAGAACTCTTTGTACTGTTCTTCTTTCACCTCTCGCGGGTTAAGAGTCCAGAGGGCCTTCGCTTCATTGACTTGCGTATATTCGAACTTAGGCTCTTTCTTCTCGTCTTCTTTCTCTCCTTCTTTGGGCGCTTCATACTTTTCTTCCCAAAGATAGACAGGAACCGCAATGTGGTCGGAATACTTTTCAATGGCTTCTCTTAAGGTCCAGGTCTGAAGGAAGCGTCCTTCTTCTGCCTTTAAGTGAAGAATGATTTCTGTGCCACGAGCTTTAACTGGGGCATTTCCGCTCTCGAACTCTCCGTTACCTGTGGATTCCCAACGGACACCCTCTTCTTCAGGTAATCCAGCCTTACGGGTAATCACCGTCACACGATCTGCAACGATAAAAGCAGAATAGAAACCCACACCAAATTGCCCGATTAACTGTGAATCCTTTGCAGCATCCCCAGAGAGGCTCTTAAAGAATTCTTCCGTACCAGAACGCGCAATTGTTCCGAGGTTTTCGTTAGCTTCCTCTAAACTCATACCGATACCGTTATCGGAAATCGTAAGCGTCCCTGCCTTTTCGTCCGCTTTGATGTGAATGGCAAAGTTGGGATCCTCTTTTGTGAGTTCTGTGTTAGAGAGTGCGAGAAAACGCAATTTCTCGATTGCGTCCGAAGCATTGGAAATCAATTCACGCAGAAAGACTTCCTTATTCGAATAAAGAGAATTCGCTAATAAATCCAAAAGTTTTGCAACTTCTGTTTGAAAACCATGTTTTTGTGTAGTCATAAGGAAAAGAACTCCCTCAAAAAAACATCTACTGATGTTTTCCTATATGGGGATTCCGCAGTTCTTTCTCAAGAAGCAACAAAAAAGGGCTCTAGGAACAACGCACTAGAACCCTCTTTGGCTTAAGACGGAAGTTTTTTACTTGTCTTCTGACGAATCTGGAATTTGCGTCCCAGGAATCCAGAATTGATGCTTTTCTCCCTCGCGGGCAACCTTAAAGACCACAGGGCTCAAAAGCACGAGAGCCACAAGGTTCGGTAGCGCCATAAGGCCATTCATCACATCCGAGAAGAGCCAAACAAAATCTAACTGCACCAAAGCGCCAATTGGAACCGCAAGCACGTAAATGATGCGGAAGGGCTTCATTGCCTTGTC
>CAZHBC010000068.1:2602-6566 GCA_964530715.1 uncultured Sutterella sp.
CCAAAGCGGATTGCCATCATCACCGTGGCGCCAGCAAAACCGCCTGTGGCAGCCGTCGGGTTAAATGCACAATCGATAACAAGCTTAAGGGTGGGGATAATGAGTGTGTAGTTCGCGGCAAGAACGATAATGGCAGAAACGATATAAACCAAAACCATGGTGGGAACAATGCGACCTGCCACATAGCCAATACGCTTAACGCCGCCCAAAATCACCATACCAATAATGAGGAAGAGCGCTAGAGCCGTTACCCACGTTGGAATGCCCATCGACTGATGAAGGGCGCCCGAGATGGCGTTGGACTGCACCATGTTACCCGTGCCAAAGCAAGCAATGCCTGTGAAAATTGCGAAAGCGGTTCCTAGCCAAATCCACTTCGGGCCAAGACCGTTTTTGATGTAGTACATTGCGCCGCCCACGACGTTACCTGCGGGAGATACTTCACGGTAACGCATCGCGAGGACGATTTCTGAGAATTTGGTTGCCATGCCAACAAGGGCTGTGCACCACATCCAGAAGAGAGCGCCAGGGCCGCCAGCCATCAAGGCTGTAGCGACGCCCACAATGGATCCCGTGCCAACGGTACCTGCCATTGCTGTCATTAGAGCACTAAAAGCAGAAATTTCTCCGGTTTTCGGTGCATTGGAATCGTAGCCCGTTCCCAACATACGAAATGCTGTTGGAATATGGCGAAAGGTGAAGCATTTGAGACCAAATGTAAGATAGATACCCGTCCCAATAAGGCAGACGAGCATGATTGGTCCCCAAACTACACCGCTTACCGCACCAAGAAATGATAAAACTGCTTCCATCCCCTTTCCCCTTTCAATGACACAAGCAGAAAAGAAAGAGTATAGCGGACAATATCCTCTGTTTTTCTAGCAAAAAATACTTAGGCTCGAAAAATCGCCTCCGCACATGATGGCAACGGAGGCGTTAAATATGGAGGGGAACTGCAAAACCTAAAGGCGAATTCGTTTTATGGTCTTATTCAGAAGGATGAAGGCTTCAGACTGTATGACCGCAAGGAGGTGAAGGAAAGCGAATTCGCCTCGTCCATAATTTAGCCCGTCGAAGCTTATTCGACAAATACTTTTTTTCCTAATAGAATATAGGAACTTTTTTATATGCCAACCGCAATAAGCGGTTTTTTCTTTCCTCGGAGTACGCCATGCGCCGTACCGCACTGAAATATATTGAGACGATTCTAGAGACCGGTAGCATCACAAAGGCTGCGAAAAAACTCTTTGTTTCTCAACCCTCTTTAAGCCAATACATCCGCCGTCTTGAAGAGGATAACGATATTGATCTTTTCGACCGTTCCGCCCAGCCTTGGGTTCTTACCGAGGATGGGAAATTCTACCTAGAAACCGAAAGAAAAATCGAGTCAATCTATCGGCAGCGCGATCAATTTTTCAGTGACAAACACATGCTCACAAGCGGTGAAATCTTCATCGGCTCTACGCAATACCGCTCAGGGACAGTACTTTCGAAAGTTCTTCCTGTCTACCGTAAGCGTTACCCAGATATCAAGATCCACCTCTTAGAAGGCATCTCTTCTGAACTCGTGGAATTGGCTGAAAAAGGGCTCGTAGACTGCACTCTCGCTCTCGAAGCAACGGTAACGAGTAACCTTGTCTGTGAGCCGCTTCTCACGGAACGCGTGCTCCTTTGTGCTCCAGGGTCCCATAAACCCGTACCAACGGGGCCCGTCCCTCCAGAGGGGCGTTTCCCGAGTGTTCGGTTTACGGAATTCGCTGAAGACGACTTCATCGTTTTAAAAGCAGGGCAGGTCTTCCACAAATTCTTCACAAACCTTTGTGCGAAGTATCACGTTGAGCCCAATGTCATTCTTGAAGCACAGTCCATTACCTCGATTCCTGTCCTTGTAGAGGCGGGGCTCGGTTGCGCGCTTGTGCCAAGCCCTCTAGCGGATACGACAAACTATGACGTGCAGTACTATGAACTAGGGCGTGACCCGCTTTCGACAAAACTAACCATTGCTTGGAGTCGGAGTCGCTATCTATCTCGCCCTGCTGCTGCCTTTATTAACGTGGCAAAAGAGGTCATGGGAAAGATTAACCAAAAAAGCCAGAACGAAACTCAGCCAAAATAACTCAGAGGATTTTGCGCGCTCTCTATGAAAAAGGCCTCCGTTCACAATGCATTCGCACGAGCGATTAAAGATTCCTTCACCATTCAAATTGCGTCTGGAGACATTACAAACTTCAGAATGGATGCCATCGTCAATGCTGCCAATGAGACGCTTCTGGGAGGCGGTGGCGTAGACGGAGCCATTCACAGAGCTGCAGGGCCAGAACTACGGGAAGCCTGCAAGAAACTCGGTGGTTGCAAAACGGGAGAAGCGAAAATCACCGCAGGTTTCAAACTCCCTTCTCGCTATGTTATTCATACCGTAGGTCCTATCTACGGTACAGATCCAGAGCCAGAAAAACATCTTGCGGACTGTTACTTTAATAGTCTCACTCTTGCCCGAGAAAACAATCTTCACACTGTCGCATTCCCGGCTATTTCTACCGGTGCCTATGGCTACCCCTTTAAAGAAGCTTCCGAAATAGCGGTAGACACCGTGTTGCGTTGGGCTCGAGAAAACGTAGGTTACAAGATTGACGTTTTTTTCTGTTTCACTACAGACGATAAGTGCAGGGAATTTTTGCGCATCCTTCAAGCACCTAAACTCTCTCCTTCTCTCGAGAAATCGCGTTGACCAATAGGGAAACGGACACAACGTGTCTCTTTAGGTAAAAGCTTCTTCGAGGGATATTGAGATTAGATGTGGTGCACGGTACTGGTTTCGAACCAGTGACCCCCGCCGTGTGAAGACGATGCTCTACCCCTGAGCTAACCGTGCAAACTCTCACAAGAGAGTCGGAATTCTACAGACTTCACGAAGTTTTGTCAGTGCCCGTGTCAACCTTTACGCCTGGCATGACAGAAGTCCAATCTCTTGGCATCCGTGATAAAGACGCAACAGTGCGTATCGCAATCTTCTCGATTTCTTCATCAAACGCTGTGAGTTCGACCTTCTTTTCCTCTACGCCCTCTTCCCCTAGGGTAGACGTTGCCTTAGCCGTAATAGGAATAGATCCAAGGAGCGGAACACCAAATTGATTACTTAAAGCATCGGTACGACCTTTTCCAAAGAGGTACTCAATTCTCTGGCATCCCGGACAACGGTAATAGGCCATATTTTCTACGATACCAAGGACTGGAATGCCGACTTTCTCAAACAGCCGTAGGCCTCGAGCGGCATCCGCACAGGCAAGCGTCTGTGGCGTTGTTACAACTAGAGCGGCAGTAAGAGGCACTGACTGCGCAAGTGTCAACTGAATGTCACCTGTTCCAGGAGGGAAATCGATAACGAGGTAATCAAGTTCACCCCACTCGGTTTTCTCCGCCAGGTCTCGAATTGCCCGTGAAGCCACGGGGCCGCGCCATGCGAGTGGTTCGTTTTCACTCACGAAGAAACCAATGGAATTTACTGGCACTCCGTGGAAATCAACTGGCTTCATCGCCTTTTCATCCACTGGCGTAGGTTTGCCAGTAACCCCCAAAAGCAATGGAACAGAAGGCCCATAAATATCCGCATCAAGGATACCTACCCGCACGCCAATTCTTTTGAGTGCAAGAGCAAGATTAACTGCAACGGTGGACTTACCAACGCCACCCTTGGCCGATGTAACAGCAAGAATGTTCTTTACACCCTTCAGAGGCTTTAACCCTGCTTTCACACGATGCGAGAGAATCTGTGTTGTCACATCAAAAGAGAGGTCTCCTGCATTGCTCTCGTGAAATTCTTCAGCAATTTGGCGTTCGATTTCTCCTAACAGTTTCTCCGCAGGGAAACCGAATCGAAGCCTAACGCAGGTTTCTTTCTCGCTTTTCTTCTCGACCCCAACAACCGCTCGCAACTCGCCAAGCGTCCTTCCCGTCACGGGTTCAA
>CAZHBC010000069.1:0-6527 GCA_964530715.1 uncultured Sutterella sp.
AAGAGAATGAGCATCACAAAGAGAAACTGTGAGGCAACCCCCTGATTAAAGAGAACACTCATGAAGGCCCAGAGAAATTCGATACCCCCACCGAGAGTAAAGAGTAGGGTAATGGCGGCCCCTAGAAGAGCATTAAGCGTGTCGCTCTGGACAATTTCTGCTGTGAAGTCAATTGCCTTGCGATGCTCTTCGAGGCTCACCTTGTCGCGAAATGCGCGAGGAACAGCATCGGCTGCACGTTCAGCGGAACGCACTTCCGAAATTAGCAATGCCACTTGTATGCAAACGTAGAAAACGACGAGTGCAAGAAAGGTAATTTTTAAATATGCAGCAATCTCTGACATGGATTGGCAAATCTCTCGACCACAAAGGGCAATAGAATAACGACTTCAGGTTCTATTTTGTACTCTTAAGAGAAATTTTTCACAACAATGGCGACAAATTCTGAAAAGGCCGAAAGTTACGGCGAAGACAATCTTATTTGGATTGACATGGAAATGACAGGTCTTCAACCCGAAGTTAACCGTGTCATTGAAATCGCTGCGGTCATCACTGACCCGCAACTTAATATCTTGCACGAAGGACCGATTATTGCCATTCATCAGGATGAGTACACAATGACGCACATGGATGCGTGGAATACGGCAACGCACACGAGGTCTGGTCTCGTAGACCGCGTTCTTCAAAGTAAGATCACAGAAGAAGATGCAACGGATATGTGCTTGGAGGTGTTTTCTCGCTATGTGCCCGCTGGAAAATCTCCCATGTGCGGTAACACCATTGGGCAGGATCGCCGTTTTATGGCCCGCTGGATGCCTCGGCTTGAAGCGTTTTTTCACTACAGAAGTATCGACGTTTCAACACTAAAGGAACTGGCTCGCCGCTGGAAGCCAGAGGCTGTTACCTCCTTTAAGAAGTCAACACGCCATGAAGCTTTAAGTGATATCTTGGAATCGATCGATGAGTTAAAGCACTATCGTCGAGAAATCATGAAAATCTAGAAAATAGAAAAGCCCGCGAATTTGACGGGCTTTTTAATGGCACCTCCGCTGGGACTCGAACCCAGATTTACGCCTTAGGAGGGCATCGTTCTATCCAGTTGAACTACGGCGGTTTCGAAGATGGCCGCTATATTAATCAACTTTTGACGTTTCGTCAGGCGTAAGACGGAAAAGTTTCAAAGAAATTCGGGGAAATTTTCCTTAGTTTGCGTGAGAATTCTGCTAGGATGAGGAAGCTTTGGAATGGGAGGCTTAGGCGCTAAAGTCCTAAGCACGGGGTTTATGTTTAGAGACAGAATCGACGTACTTATTCGAATCGCTTTTGGCGCATTCATTCTCCTTGGTTGCTTTATGGTTTTGCAACCATTTTTGACAGCCATCATGTTCTCGGCCGTTCTCACGGTTGTCTCTTGGCCCTATTACATGCGTGCCTGCAGTAGTTTTGTTGGCCACAAGACCCTCACAGCAAGTCTCATGATTGCCATCATGATTGTGACAATCCTGATACCGATTTATATTCTCTGCGCCATCCTCGCCCAGCAAATCCCCACGGTTGTGCATTGGATAAAAAATTGGTTAAGCGCTGGCATGCCAATGCCAGATTGGCTAGCTGCAGTTCCCTACATTGGCGATGGTTTAAAGCATCTATATAGCGATGGCGTTGTTAATGTTGAAGCGGTGACTTCACTTTTCCAATCGACAGTCGATCCTGTGACTTCGTGGCTTGTTTCCGTTTCGTTGGGTGTCGGTAACGGATTGCTACAGATTCTTCTCGTGGCTTTTATTTCCTTCTTCTTTTATCGCGATGGGGATTACTTAGCCGCTCACATTAAGAGACTTCTTGATAAGGTCTCGGGGGATCTTGCCGCGGAATTTAGTTCCATTCTTCTTAATACAACGCGCTCGGTTGTCTTTGGTGTTATTGGTACGGCTATTGGTCAAGGTTTAGTTGCCGCAGTTGGTTTTATTATTGTTGGCGCCCCTGGCGTCGTGCTTTTGTCCTTTGCGGTCTGTGTTCTTTCTGTTGTCCCAATGGGGCCACCCCTTGTGTGGGCTCCTGTGGCGCTGTGGCTTTATTCGACGGGGTCTCCTGGAATGGCGATTTTCCTTTGCCTTTGGGGTGTCCTTGCTGTGTCCTCAGTGGATAATTTCCTAAAGCCTCTTTTGATTAGCCGTGGGACAAGTCTTCCTCTTGCCTTGGTTTTCTTAGGAGTCTTCGGGGGATTGCTCTCTTTTGGTTTCTTAGGCCTTGTTTTGGGACCGGTCTTCCTTGCGGCAAGTATTGCGATGTTCCAGGCGTGGTTGCGTCGTCCGCCTCGTGCGGCGCGTCAGCCAAAGGTCTCAGCAAAAAAGCGTTCTACCCCAGCTGAAGTAGCGCAAAAGGAAAACGCTTAGGTAAACCGTTCGGGTTTTGAAGCTTTGGGCTAAAATCCGCCATCTATTTGCTAGAAATAACTATATATTGATTCTTTTTCTCACCTACCCACAACGCCGTGGGTAGTTTCTGTTGCTTAAAAGAGGGGTAAGACATGGCAATACGCAAGCGCTCGAAGGAATACGCCGAGTCCTCAATTCAGGTTTTAAAGGGCTTGGAACCTGTCAAACAGCGCCCAGGAATGTATACGCTCACGGATAACCCCTTACATATCATTCAAGAGGTTTTGGATAACGCAAGCGATGAGATTCTCGCGGGCTTTGGCGACAGTATCGAGCTTACGCTCGAGGCCGATGGATCCATTACCGTTGAAGATAATGGGCGAGGCATTCCCACGGGCATTCATCCTACGGAAGGAATTCCAACGGTAGAGCTTGTATTCACGCACCTACATGCGGGCGGTAAGTTCAGTAAGGCTGACGGTGGCGCTTATAGCTTCTCTGGCGGCCTTCACGGTGTTGGTGTCTCGGTGACAAATGCTTTAAGCCGCAAGATGGAGGTTACCGTTTGGCGTGACGGTAAACAGTTTGAAATCTCCTTTGAAAATGGTTTCGTGAAGAGCCCACTTAAAGAGGTTGAAAATAAAAGAAGCAAACGCTTCACAGGGACGCGAGTTCGCTCGTACCCAGATCCCAAGTATTTCGATAGTGGAGAAATACCTCTCGGGCAGCTTATTCGTCTTCTAAAGAGCAAGGCGGTATTGCTTCCAGGGTGTCACGTCACTTATATCAATGCCAAAACCACGCAAAAAGAGACTTGGTGCTACGAAGGAGGCTTAAAGGAGTATCTCTTAGCAGAACTCCAAGAGCCCCTCTTTATCGAACCCTTTGAAGCGCAAGGGTGGGCAACGGAGGAAACTGAAGGCTTTAACGAAGGAGAAGGCGCAAGTTGGGTTGTCGTTTGGACTGAATTCGGGGCCCTTGCGCGTGAGAGTTTTGTAAACCTCATTCCAACTCCCGCAGGTGGCACTCACGAAGCAGGCCTTCGTGAGGGGCTTTTCGGGGCTATGCGCGCCTTTATGGAAGCCCATGGCTTGATGAATAAGGGAGTGAAGCTTCTACCGGAAGACGTCTTCGCACGGGCGAGTTTTATTCTCTCTGCAAAGTCCCTTGATCCACAGTTCCAGGGGCAGACTAAGGAAAAACTCACGAGCCGCGATGCTTTCCGTTTGGTATCAGGCTTTGTGAGACCACAGTTTGAAATTTGGCTTAATGCGCATTTAGAGGAAGGGAAGAAACTCGCAGAACTTGTCAACCGTCAAGCGATGAGTCGCCAGCGGCAGATGAAAAAGGTTGAAAAGAAGCGGGGCTCTAGCGTAGCGGTTCTCCCAGGGAAACTCACAGACTGTGAATCCACCGATATCGAGCGTAATGAAATTTTCTTAGTCGAAGGCGATAGCGCAGGCGGTACTGCTAAGCAGGGACGCGACAAGGAGTATCAGGCTATTCTTCCCCTTCGCGGCAAGGTTTTAAATACGTGGGAAGTCGACGCAGACAGAATTTTTGCTTCCCAGGTCATTCACGACATCGCAGTTGCTGTGGGGGTTGACCCTCATAAAATTGATGATGCAGTCGATTTAAAGGGGCTGCGCTACGGGAAGGTCTGCATTCTCGCGGATGCGGATGTGGATGGAAGCCACATTCAAGTACTCTTACTTACGCTTTTCTATCGGCATTTCCCGAAACTTATTAGCGAAGGACACGTCTACATTGCCCAGCCTCCGCTTTATCGAGTCGATGTTCCAAAGGTCGGGAAAAAGGCAGAAAAGAAGATTTACTGTGCAGACGATAAAGAGCTGAAACGCACACTCGCCAAACTTGAAAAAGATGGCGTAAAAACAGAAAAACTCAATATCTCTCGCTTTAAAGGTTTAGGGGAAATGAGTGAAAAACAACTTGCAGAAGCTGCCTTCCACCCCGATACCCGACACCTACTGCCAGTTACACTTGGAATGATTGAAAAAAGCGAGACGGATGCGGTGATGACACTTCTTATGGGTAAATCTGAGGCACAGGGACGGCGCCGTTGGATGGAGACCCATGGCGAAGATCTTGAACTCGATATTTAGGCGTTTCACCTAGTAATTGAGACAAATAACAAGAAAGCGTGCAAATCTCGCACATGTGTCGTTTCTTTTTTGGGATTCCCCGATACAATCCCCGTCAACTTCTTTCCCTGATTATTTCGAGGAATTTTTATTATGAAACGTACACTTATTCTCTTTGCGGCTTGCTCAGCATTGGCATTGGCATTGACCGGATGCGGTGACAAGAAAGCCGATACGAAACAGGCGGCGGCCAAGGAAGTCACCATTACGGTCGGTGCCTCTCCTGTTCCGCATGCGGACATTTTGAAGGCAGCTGCGGGCGAATTGAAAAAGCAGGGTGTTAATTTGAAAGTTATCGAATTCACCGACTACATCAAACCTAATCTCGCCCTCGCCGATAAAGAAATCGACGCCAATTACTTCCAACACATTCCCTATCTAGAAAGCTTCGTGAAAGATCGTAAATTGAATCTTTCCGTGCTCTGCAGTGTCCATATCGAGCCGATGGCTGTCTACTCGAAGACTGTGAAGGACTTGAAGTCTGTTCCCAACGGCGCCAAGGTTGCGATTCCGAATGATCCGACAAACGGTGGTCGTGCGCTCAAGGTTTTGGCCGATGCGGGGCTCTTTAGTTTGAAGGAAGGCGTTGGTATCAATGGAACACCTGCGGATGTCATCAACAATAAATTCAACCTCAAAGTTATCGAAATGGAAGCGGCGGTTCTTCCCCGTGCACTCGATGACGTGACGCTCGCTGTGATTAATTCGAACTACGCGCTCGGTGTTGGTTTGAATCCCACGAAAGATTCTCTTTATATCGAGAATGCGGATTCTCCCTATTCGAACGTAGTTGTTATCCGCACTGGAGATAACCGTGAAGCGCTCGGTAAGCTTGCCCAAGTGATGCGCTCTCCGATGATTCGTGACTACATCGTAAAGCAGTACAAGGGTGCGGTTATTCCGACCTTCTAAGAATTTAAAGATTTTTTGATTATTTTTCTTAAGAGTCAGCTCTCGATGTGGGTTGACTCTTTTTTTCTTTTTGCGTTGGACTAGGGTTTGCCCCATCTACCGTTTGGGCAAAGTTCTCTACCCCGAACGGACTATGTGGGTGAATCCTTTTGAGTTATAGGAAAAAATAGCAATTCCTCGTATAGTTCACTGTGAAGGTTGAGAAAACAGTTCTCACTTTCAACTCTCCTTAAGAACCAAGTTGAGGTTTTACCTCTTCGGGACTAGTCAACACCCGCCCGGTTGTTATATCGAGCGGGTTTTTTTTGCCAATTTAGCCAAAGGGATCACTTCGAAGTTCTTCTTTCGGAAGGTCTGAGTACATTCCTTGAACAAGCTCAGAGAAGTAACTAAAGAGGGCATCGGCGTTGCCAGACTCATAGAAAGCGCCCAGTTCTTTGTGAAAGATGTCCGAGCGTTTGCTTAAGAACGTAATTGGTAGGTAGCCGTTACTAGCGAGAATGCCATTCATCACGAGAGAAGCCGTTCTTTTATTTGCGTCAAAAAAGAACTGAGAACGTGATAGGAAAAGAAAACTTGCTATAGCACGTTCTTTTGGATTTAAGACCTCGTTATTTAAAAAAGCAAAACCATCGTTAGCAAGAGATTCCAAGGCTTCGTGAGGAGGAGGGGTGTATTGAGACCCCTGTATGGTTACAGCCCCCGTCCGAAAACTTCCCCAGGTTAAAGCATCTTCTTTTCCCGTGAAACGATGTATATCGCAGAGAGTCTTTTTGTCAAAAACGAATGAGTTTGTGCGAAGTTTATCTGTTAAAAATCGAGCTCCATCTCCGTAATTTTTAACTTGAAGTAAATCAGTAACACTAAGGCCTCCAACGGATTGCCCTGCGAGAATCGTTTGCGTTTGGGGAAGGGTCGTTGGGTTCTTTTCTAGAGTTCTCAAAGAATTCCAAGTGATTTCTGCGAGGTTCTTTTTAAAAACCATCGCACATTTAAAAGCATCGCCAAAATAGGGAATCGCAAGCTTCACGGCTTGCGGCGACCAATACATTCCGCCGAGATGCTTTTTCAT
>CAZHBC010000070.1:0-6472 GCA_964530715.1 uncultured Sutterella sp.
GAAAGTTGAGCTCGCGTCATCGGAGCATTCGCCTTGTGGCCGCACATCCCGTAGACAAAGGGATTAATTGTCACAATGAGCTTCTCGATCTCTTCTGCCTTAATCGCGAAACGAGCCCGCAAGATATCGTAGGCATCGATAACCGAGTGGGTCGAGCGGCAAGAGGCGTGCGGTTTAATCGAAACTCTTCTAATACGCCAATTCGTTCCGAGTTCCCGTGTGTAGGCCTCGGGAACAGAAGAGGTCGGCGCAAAGCTGTGATTGAAACCACCCCAAACTTCTTCAAAGATCTGTTCTGGCCCCGTAAAGCCATTCTTTGCAAGAAGCGCACTCATGACGCCGCCGTAGGCCGCGTGCCCCGAGTGAAGTCTCTTATTCATCGCACCATCGTGCACACAGGCCCAAAGACCCGCTGAGAATGAAGATGCAATACCAAGAGCCATCTCGGTTTGGTGAACGTCTAAGCCTAAGATCTTCGCAGCAGCAGCTGCCGCTCCGAATGGACCACAGGTCCCAGTAGAATGAAATCCCGCTTTGTTATGCGGTTCATACGCGCCACAAGCTTCCAAGGGGCGACGAGCTACGTCATAGCCAATTGCAACGGCTGCGATGAAGTCTTTCCCAGAAATAGGCTTTCCAGCGATTTCTGCTGCAGCTATAGCGGCAGGAAGCACGACCGCCCCTGAGTGGTCACAGCCCCCTGTGTCATCGAGTTCGAAGGCGTGGCTCGCGGTGCCATTAATAAGTGCTGCATTGGGGGCCCAGAGTTTTCTCTCCGTCCCCCAAACACTTGCGGCACAATCCTCTGGGAAAACCAGAGGTAACGTTTGACGCATGATTGCGGCTTCCGCTGAGATTGCCCCTGCGACACCCGCTGCAATGGAATCCACAATGTGCACGAGCGTCTTCTCTGCGATTTCTTTTGGAATGTCCTCGTAATGGGTTTCTACGCAAAACCGCGCAAGCGTAAGGCTCTTAAATTCTGTCATCAATGTCCGTCCCAAGTTAGCAAATTGTCATGCAGGGAAAAGCTTCCGAGCATGACAATCGAGAGTATTACATAGTCAAGGTGTAACGATCTTAGCAAAAGACTCCGTAGAGCAGACAGCCAGCCGCTGTACCTGTGACAATGTGCACGATGCCTGGAATGATATACGAGTGGTTCACAACCCAGGAACCCAGGTGTGTGGTACCCGTTCTATCAAAGGAGCAGCAGCCGATTTGTGCGCCACCCGGGATGATGAAGTCGCCGCAGGTGCAGGGGTACAAGGCCACAAGGAAAAGTGGATCAATACCGATTGCAGCGCCAATTGGCATCAGGGCAACGACCGTAGCCGACGGGCTCAAAATCACCGCGGAGAAGAAAAAGAGCACGAGACCGAAGAGGAGCGGCGTCGATTCAGCCATGGACTTAAAGAGAGCGATGAACTGCGAATCGTAGGCATCAAAGAATGTTCCCGTAAGCCACGAGACACCAAAGACACCGACAACACCGATGAGACCCGCGCGGAAGACAGAGCCATCCGCAAACTTGTTACTTGGAACCTTGCAAGCGATGATGATCACAAGGCCACAGGCAAGCATGACCATCTGAATTAAGCTTGGAATGGGAAGCTTTGAAACTTTGCTTCCAACCTCCCAAGCAGGAAGTAGCGACTTGCAGGAACCAAAGAGAAGAACGGTTGCAACACCCAAGCCAAAGATAATGACAGAGAGAAGAACCTTCTTATCGACCTTAGAAGCAGGGCTTTCCTTCTCTGCCTTCTTTAGATAGAGATCTTTGAAATCCCCATTTGCGACACGTCTCTTAAACTCAGGGTCGTTTTCAAGCTCTGTGCCCTTCCAGTAGACAGATAGGCAAGTGCAAAGCGTTGCGAAGATAAAGGCAGGAACGGAAATCGCAAGAATTCCCATAAGAGAGACGTCATAGGGAGAAAGCGCTGCAACGAGAGCCGCGGTTGCAGCACTCATGGGACTTGCGACCACAGCGATACCTGCGGAAATCACCGATGCTGCAATAGGCCTCTCGGGGCGAACCTTAGCCTGGGTCGCAACTTCAGCTACAACCGGGTAGACCGCAAAGGCAACGTAGGCCGTCCCTACGAAAATCACAAAGAGTGAACAGACAAAGGGCGCGACAAAGGTAATTGCTTCGGGCTTCCTTCGCAACATCCACTCTGCGGCTCTAACAAGGAGGTCAAGCCCCCCTGCTCCCTGCAAAATAGACGTGCAGGCAATCACTGCAACGATAATAAGGATTGTTGAAACGGGTGGAGAACTCGGCTTTAAGCCGTAAAAGAGGACCAAAATACAAACGCCTAAGCCGCCAGCGGCACCAAGCCCCACGCCACCGAATCTGCCACCAAGGCCGATACAGAAGGCGCACACTAAAAGTTGCATCCAAAAATTAATATCGGTTTCCATAGTAAAACCTCGAAAATTAACGAAAAAAAGCCCACCCAAAGGGCGCTCGGAAAAGGGGCGCCCCTTTGGAAATACAATGTTTTTATTAAAGAGAAGAAACTAACTTTTTAGAGAAATGTCGCCTCGCGATTAAGAACCGCTTCGGCTTCCTTTAGCTGCACCCTTACCGCTTCTGGCGCAGTGCCACCGTAGGACTTACGCGCCGCAACGCAGGTTTCAAGCTTAATTTCCTCACGGATATCCTCTTCGATCTTCTCAGAGAAACCGCGGTACTCTTCCATTGTGAAGTCATCTAAGCGCTTACCCTTCTTAATGGCGTAGTTAACCATCTGACCCACAATGTGGTGCGCCTCACGGAAGGGAATCCCCTTCTTCGCAAGATAGTCAGCAAGGTCCGTTGCATTGGCGTAACCCATATCGGTTGCGCGGCGCATGACGTCGGCATTCACTGTCATCTTTTCAATCATCGGAGTGAGGATATTGAGAGAATCAAGAAGCGTGTCAAAGGAATCAAAGATTGTCTCTTTATCCTCTGAGAGGTCTGTGTCGTAGGCAAGCGGGATGCCTTTAAGGACAGTGAGGATTGCCTGGAGGTTTCCGTAAACGCGCCCCGTCTTACCACGAATCTTTTCAGCGATGTCAGGATTCTTCTTTTGCGGCATGATGGAACTTCCCGTGCAGAAGTCATCACTTAATTCAATAAAGTGAAATTCCTGAGAGCTCATCATCACGAGTTCTTCACAGAGGCGACTCAAGTGGGCGTAGCAAAGAGCCGCAGCGGCATTGAATTCTGCAATGTGATCGCGATCTGAGACAGAGTCAATGGAATTTTCTGTCGGACGGTCAAAGCCTAGTTTCTTTGCCGTGAATTCGCGATCGATCGGGAAGTCGGTCCCTGCGAGAGCGGCAGACCCCAGGGGGCAACGCCCTGCTCTCTTAAAGAGATCTTCAAAACGGGTGAAGTCACGCTCAAGCATCCAGAAGAAAGCCATAATCCAGTGCGCAAAGACGATGGGCTGCCCGGTTTGCATGTGCGTGAATCCTGGCATGATGACTTCTGTCGTAGCGCTTGCCTTCTTTAAGATTTCAGCCTGTAGGTCACGAATCGCCTTAGCGGCATCTTTAGAGGCCGCCCTGGTCCACATCTTCATCGTAGTTGCTGTCTGGTCGTTTCGGCTTCTCCCCGTGTGGAGTCTTCCCCCTGCAGGTCCAACGATTTCTGTCATTCTCTTTTCGATAGCCATGTGGATATCTTCATCGACGACAGAAAAGACAAAGTTCCCTGCTCGGATTTCTTCTCCGACAGCGGCTAAGCCCTCAATAATCTTTGCGGCATCAACTTTGGGGATAATTCCTTGGCGACCAAGCATCTCTGCGTGCGCCTGAGAGTTACGGACATCAAAGGGGCAGCAACGCTGCTCGATCATGATTGTCGCGTTGAATTTTTCAACGAGTTTATTGGCGGGTAAATCGAAGCGACCGCTTCGACTTTTACTTTCATTTTGGGACATCGCCCTCCTCCTTATGTTTGGTAATTGCCGACATATTATTCTTATTTGTCGACAATTTCAAAGATATTGTCGATTTAAAAGTGCAATATGTTTCAAAAGAAGGAGAAAATCCTCAAAAATGTCGTGAAAATTCATGAGTAAACCCAGTAACGCCTAGGATTAACCCTAGTAAAAGGGGAAAAACAGAACTCTATAAGCGGAAATACAACACGTAAAAGAAGAAGAAATTCCCTTGAAATTCAAGTCTTCTTGCTTTCTTTAGTCAAGTTAGAATAAAATGCCGACAAAAGGAAAAACGCCACGCTTTCTGTAAGCGAGACGTTCTGTAGAAACCCTCCTATGAGCTTCATGTGTCGCTAGTAGGAGTTACGAACTAAGTACACTATGACAAACACAAACGACGACGCCTTACTTACTGACATACATAATTTTCTAATCTTTCAAGCCCGTAGGGGCGATAAGATGGATACAGAGACCGAGCTTGCAAAGCGCTTTCAAGTTTCGCGCTACCGCGTGCGGCTCGTTCTCGACAAACTCTCGCAAATGGGAGTCATAACCCGAGCTCAGAAACGGGGATTAACACTAGATAATGTTTCGACTGCGAAACTTGCGGAAAACTTCGGAACACAGTTTTCTCTTGCGGGTTTTGATCTTCGAGAATTCTTGGAATCCCGCATAGCACTCGCGAACGAAATGGCTCCGCTCGTTGCAATGCGCGCCACTCCCGCCTCTCTTGGGACACTCGAAAAGCTTCTGAGCCAAATGGAAGGCGCAATGCTTGCGAAATCCGCCGTGCTTTCCTTTCATCAAGAGTTTCAAGAAACGCTCTATAAGGCCTCGGGAAACCGCGTTTTAGAGGTCTACGCCTTAGCGCTTGAAAAAGTCTGGCAAGGGTACTTAAAAGACTTAAAGGAATTCGATCCCAAGATGATTGAAGCTGCAGTCGATGCGGATAGAGAGGCGTTGAAATCGCTTCGCATTGGAGACGCAAGAAGACTCTCCGAGACCCTTTCTCGTATGCTTCGTGACGAGATGCTTTATCTCATAGAACACTAACAAATTGACAAAAGAGAGTGCGCGGCGGAAAATTCGCTCCACTTTTCATTTTGTCGACATTTTGATTTTTTTTGCCTATCTAAAAAAATAAGAAAAGCGGCCACTTCTTTAATGCCGCTTCAAAGGAGTATTACTCATGGATGCCATGTTTTGGATGCAATTTGCCATCGTGATGGTCTGTGTGGCTATCGGTGGCAGATTGGGTGGTGTGGGTCTTGGCGCAACGGGTGGCTTAGGTGTCTGCTTACTCGTTCTTGGCCTCGGTTGCGCTCCAGGCGAGCCCCCGATTTCCGCACTGTTGATCATTATTGCTGTTATCGCTTGCACGTCAATTCTGCAAGGGACGGGTGGTCTCGACCTTCTCGTTCACTGGGCTGAGAAGTTGCTTCGCCTACGGCCTCGCGCGATTGTTGTCACTGGCCCCTTGGTTTGCGGCTTATTTGTAATCCTCGTTGGCACGTCTTACGTCGCCTTCTCAATCTACCCTGTGATCGCCGAAGTTGCAGCAAGCGTTAAGGTTCGCCCCGAGAGAGCTATTGCCGCTTCCGTTATTTGTGCAGGTATCGGCGTTATGGCCTCTCCGATGTCAGCGGCTATGGCTGCAATGGTCGGTATCATGGCTGGCTACGACATTGGCCTCGTGCAAATCCTTGCGGTTTCCCTCCCAACTTACATCATCGCTACTCTTGCAACGTCGCTTTCCGTCTACTGGCGTGGCGCACCGCTTGAAAAAGATCCTGAGTTTCTGCGTCGCGTAAAGAATGGTGAGTATGTCGAACTTGCGACATACACGGAAGGTAAGCCCTTTACCGCGGAGCCCTATGCAAAGCGCGCCATCGCAATCTTCCTTGCGGGTATTGCGGTTTCTATCATCATCGCTTCCGTCCCGGGACTTCGTCCGAGCTTTGTTGTGAAGGGCGCGACGAAACTTCTCTCCATCCCGAACCTCATTCAGATGGTAATGCTTGCCACCGGGTGCTTCATCATCCTTTTCTGCAAGGTTCCTTCTTATAAGTTTGCAAGTGGCTCTGTCTTCCGTGCGGGCTTAGTTGGTGTCGTCGCTGTCTTCGGTATCGCTTGGTGTACGAACACCTTCTTTGATACGAACACCAAAGTCTTGATGGAATTCTTCTCTGGGATGGCAACCGAATATCCCTTCCTCTTCTGTGTGATTGCCTTCTTTATGAGTTCGATTATCTTCTCGCCGACAGTGACGACGACGATTATGATTCCGCTCGGCTTGAAGTTTGGTTTCTCGCCAGAATTCCTCGTTGGCACATGGGCTTGCTGCTATGGTGACTTCATCATCCCAGGCGGCGCTCAGATCGGCTGCACAGCCTTCGATAGAACGGGTACCACGAAACTCGGAAGCTACGTTGTGAACCACTCCTACTTAAGACCAGGGGTCGTCTTCGTAGTGGTTGGCACGGTTGTGGGCTACCTCATTAGTAAGGTTGTCTTCTTCTAAGAGACTTTCTTAG
>CAZHBC010000071.1:0-6370 GCA_964530715.1 uncultured Sutterella sp.
CAAACCTTAATAAGAAAATCCTCTGCGCGCTTTCTTGTGCGATTCTTGGATTCACTGGTGGCATGAGCGCGTCATTTGCTGCGCCAGGCGGCCCAGGCCCCTCTCATCACGGTCCGTCGGCGAGCCCGCATAGATCAGCCCCTGCGCCTCATCGCTCAGGACCTGCGCATCATCAGCCTGCGCCAAGATACCATCATCACGACTCTGACTGGGTTGCCCCTCTCATGTTCGGTGCTTTGGTTGCGGGAGTGACTGCCTCGGCGATTAATTCCTCTCGGCAAGCGACGGATTACTCGGCGGCGCAACAGAGTGCGCCTTGCAATCCAACCGTGACAACGACTCGAACCAATACACTCTTTTGGTGCGAAGCGGAAAAAGGCTACTACCCAGACGTTCGGGCCTGCCCGACGGGGTGGACTGCGGTTCCATCCACAAAATAATTTCTTATTCGCCCAAGGCCGGCGGCCAACTACCGATGCCTTGGATGAAACCCCTCTGACGGACTCAGACTTCCAAAAC
Source organism: uncultured Sutterella sp. (assembly GCA_964530715.1). Classification (GTDB taxonomy): domain Bacteria; phylum Pseudomonadota; class Gammaproteobacteria; order Burkholderiales; family Burkholderiaceae_F; genus Duodenibacillus. Next base: position 520 of record CAZHBC010000071.1, read on the forward strand.
CTGAGTCCGTTTTTTTATGAGGCGCCCCAAAATTGCAAAGGACAAACATCAGCTGAGGTTTTTGGAGAAATGCATCGATCATAATCGATGAGTTTGCTAAGACTTCTCGATTCATCGATTACAGTCGATGACTAGAGAGGGCCACCTCGGTCAATTGATAGGGGATATCGTCTACATCGAACTTCTTCGTCGCGGATGGTCAGTGCAAGTTGGCGATATTTCTGGGAAAGAAATTGACTTTATCGCCAAGCGTAAGGGGAAAAAATTTATATCCAAGTTGCTTACCTTCTTGCTTCAGAAGAAACAATTGCTCGAGAATTCGCGCCCCTTCAAGCTGTTCGAGACAACTGGCCAAAGCTCGTTCTTTCCATGAATCCGATTAGTCGTTCTCAAGACGGTATTGAGCACAAAAACATCATCGATTTTTTGCTTGCCGACGAAAACAATTTCTGACTCGGAAACTTGTCAGTTTCTTGCCAACTGAGGTTTTCTCTGCGACTCTAGTTTGAGTATTTTTTGAGCACGCCCCTACCTACGCACGGGATTACATACACTTTTTTTCAAGCTTTTTTCGCACTTTTTTTCTAGGGTTTCTACTTAAAAATTTCGTCGTTTTTCCTCTTGATTTTTTTTCAAAATTCGGTTCTCGTTCTTAATAAGCAACGCAAAGTTAGTCGTGTGTTGTTTTGTTTTTATAGAGGATTCTGACAATGTTTTTTAAGAAGATGACGGCAATCGGCGCTGCAGCGTGCGCGGCCGTAATGGTTGCAACCGAAGCTGGAGCAGCGGCGTTTCAATTAACGGAACAATCCGTTGTAACGCTAGGACGTGCCTATTCTGGTGCCGGCATCACAGGCGACGATGTTTCTGCTCCGTTCTATAACCCAGCAGCGATGGTTTTCCTCCCTGGCACCCAAGTTCAGTTCGGCGTGATTGGCGTCACTATGAATCAAGTTTTAAAGCTTGATGCGAATGGAGAGAAAAACGACGGGCAGAATAAGACAGAATTCCTCCCGAACTTCTACATAACACATCAACTTAACGATAACTGGTGGGTGGGTCTCGGTGTTACAACACCCTTCGGTCTTTCCACAAGTTACGGTCAGTACTCTCACGGCAATTGGAATTACGGCAATCGCGGAACAGAAGCCGAATTGTTTGACATCGACATCAATCCATGCTTTGCCTGGAAGCCTAACGATTTCTTTAGTTTTGGCGGTGGTATTTCGCTACAGTATGCCAAAGCTAAGTTAGGGCTAGATGCATTCAATCCTTATCCAGCATCCGAGAAAAACCCATATGGTCGTTCTGCAACAAATCCTAACGGCTACATGGGCCATGGCGAAGAGACTGGCGACAGTTGGGCTTGGGGATGGAACGTTGGCATCCTCCTTCGTCCAACAGAAAAAACGCGTTTTAGCATCTCCTACCGATCTGCCGTCAAACATAAGGCTACAGGACACTTCAAATTCTCTAACCCGTACTTCAGTGGGAAATACCCCTCTAAGGTCACAATCAAGACGCCTGACACGGTCTATGCCTCGGGTCTTTGGGAAGCAACCAATAACTTAACACTCACAGGAACAATCCGTTGGGCCAAGTGGCAAAACTGCCACGAATGGACGCTACGTCAGAGTGGTGTTCCTGCCATTCCTGCTCTTAGTGCTCTGAATAACATTGACATTCGTCATCACTATCGCAACACGTGGCTCTTTGCCTTGGGCGCTGATTACAAAATCAATGATCAGTGGACCGTACGTGGCGGTGTTGCCTATGAAGAATGCGCTGTCGATGATCAGTCCTATCGCGTAGCAACAATTCCTGATGGCGATAGGCTTTTCCTCTCTTTAGGCGCTTCCTACAACTTTGATAAGCACTGGTCCGTTGACACGGCTCTTCTTTGGGTCCAAGGTCTTGGCACATCTGAGTTCTATCAGTATGACCATACGGACAACCCAAAGAGCAAGCGCATCGGTAAGTGGTCAACGCAGCACTCGCTTATCTATGGCTTACAGCTTCGCTACAAGTTCTGATTTTTTCTCTGTGTCCTAAGGAAAACGCGGCCTCATCGGTCGCGTTTTTCTTGGTGTAGAGAGGATTCTCTTTCTATGCTTGAAGCGCTGTCTTCGCAAACCAAGTACGGATAGCGCCTTCTACCTCTTCTGGGCATTCAGTAAGTGGCCAATGGACGCAGTGAACGGTTTGGATTTCTCCAGCGGGCATCGCTTCAACCCACTTCTTAACAATAGAGGAATCCGTGTAGGTCCCTGTTTTTGCTGCGATAACGAGGGTTGGCATCGTAAAGATTTCCGAGCCAGGCGTGTTGCGCCCCGTCTCAAGTACGTCTCGCGCATACTGCGCTAAATGGATTAGTTTCACGTCAAACTTAGGAGAAGAGTAACGCTCGATAAAGGCGTCTAACTCTTTTCCGCCCTTAGCAATCATCACACGGGCCGCTTGATCTTTGTCTCTTAAATTTTGCGGATAAATCGTTCTATGGAAACCTAAAGAGTTAAAGAAGCGACTCACATAATCTACAGCGATGATTAGCGGTTTCTTCTTTTTTAACTTGAGAGTTTTTTCCGTAAAAGCTTGAGAAAACAAAGGGTCTAAAAGAACCAAGCCTCGAAGGAATTTAGGGAACATCTCAGCAAATTTAATTGCCACTTGCGCTCCGAGACTATGCCCGATTAAGACAATTTCCTTTAAGCCTGCATCTTCAAGGATTGCCCTTAAATCTTCACTCCAAATTTCAAGGGTTCCTACCGTGTCACTGACGCTTCCTGCGTGTCCACGCAGGTCAAGTCGCAACAAATCCCATTTCTCGTGAAGAAAACTTTTTTCTGCAAATTCTTCCCAGCGGCTTCCATTACTTGCAATACCGTGAAGCAAGACAACGGTTCCCAGCGATTTTTCTTTCGCAGGAAATAAAGACCAGGAAATTTTGGCTCCAAGTCGCTCTGTGTAATGACGTACTTCGCCTGGTAAAAGTCGATAAGATAGTCTCTCGCGTTCGCGTTCTTCTCGTTGGGAATGACTCATTTTTCTTGTTTTTCTCCGATTGTCGGTCGGATTCTAATGCATACTACCTAGATGCCCACTAGAACTTCCAATAAAACAGAGCTTTTTAAAGTCAAAAAGACCTCTATCCGTGATGCGAATCTCTGGAATTGCTGTGAGCGCCATAAAAGAAAGTGTCATGGCGGGATTTACCCCTTTAGCAATTGAAAGCTCCCGCAAAGCGGTTTCTCGGAAAGCAGCCTTCTGCTCCGCGAGAACCACTGCAGGTAGATCACTCATCAGTCCTGCGATAGGGAGTCTAAGTGTTGCAATGACCTGCCCTGCTTTCACAATACACATGCCGCCGCCGATGTCTCTTACGGTGTTAACTGCCTGTGCCATGTCCGCGTCGCTATCTCCTGCAACGATGACGTTGTGTGCATCGTGGGCAACACTTGTCGCAATTGCCCCTTGCATAAGAGAACCGTCAGCAACATACCCCTTAATCCAACCAAGACCGATGTTCCCAGTTCCAGAGTGGCGCTCTAGGACTGCGATTTTGACCACTCCTGGATTTCTCTTCGGATCGAACTGGCCTGCCGCATCCGTCTTAAGCGTCTCAACAAGGTGCTTAGTGATGATTTGCCCCGGAATAATTCCAATGACATGTGCTTCGCCTTCAACTTTGATTGCAAAATCTTCTGCACGCACAAGAGGAAGGTGAACAGATTGGAGAATCGTCTCTGGAATTGGCGTAGCCTTTGCTGCCTGAAGTAGGTGCCCCTCTTCGGCAACAAGATTTCCTCTGCTCCAAACTTCAAGCGCTTCAAAATTCTTTAAATCTTTGAGGCAAACCATGTCGGCCGCGAAGCCCGGAGCCAAAAGCCCCTTCTCTCGGATGCCGTAATGCCTTGCGACATTTAAGCTAGCCATCGCAAGCGCTCTTAAGGGGTTTGCGCCAAGAGAAACCGCTTTACGCAATCCACGACTCACATGACCTTTTACAACAACATCATCGGCTCCTGCATCGTCCGAGCAGAACATTGCCTCTAATGAATTGGATTCATTGAGTCCTGGGAAAAGCCCCTCGACATTTTGCGCAGCTGACCCTTCTCGCAAATTAACTGCAATACCCCGAGCCATGCGGTCAATCATCTCCACAGGAGTTGACCCTTCGTGATCGCTTCTGACGCCCGCGGCCGCGTAGGCAGAAAGTTCAGGACCGGCTAAGAGAGGCGCGTGCCCATCGATTGTTTTCCCCGTAAGGCGAGCTAGAGCGAGCTTACGAAGCATGTCTTCCTTGCAATTAAGCACAGCTGGGACATCCATAACCTCAGCAAGTCCAAGGACGCGTTCATTTTCAAAATAAGGAGCCAAAGCTTCTGCATCTAACGTTGCCCCTGAACTTTCAAAATCCGATGCAGGGACACAGGAAGAAAGCATAAAACGCACATCGAGTGGCAAATCTTCGCTTGCTTTAAGCATGTAATCGATTCCTGCTGTCCCTGCGACATTAGCGATTTCATGCGGATCAACAATTGCAGTTGTGGTTCCGTGGGGAATTACCAAGTCAGAAAATCCTGCAGGAGAGAGAAACGAGGACTCAATGTGTACATGCGAATCAATGAATCCTGGGACATAGATTCCAGCTCTTGCCTTGTGCTCGGTTTTGGCTTTTGCACGAATATCGCGTCCAATATCGACGATTGCCCCTGAATCAATTGCAATATCCACACTTTCCAGGAGCGCTCCATTAAGAAGATCTGCAACGGTTGCCCCACGGATAATAAGATCACATTCCGCGCGACCCATCGCGCAATCAATTCGACGCCGTAAGAGGTTGACTTCTTTTTCTAACTTTTCTTTTTTAATTGCCATGTTCTTCCCTCCCCAAAAGTCGCCGTGCATAGGCGCTAGCAACTGCAATCAGCGTAAAGACTGCGAGTAACTGCATAAAGAACACGCCTAAGCCCACGGAATAGTCAGCCTCTCCAAACGTCTTTCCCGCAAAAAGGAAAAGAGCAAAGCGTGTTGTGCATAAAACAAAAACGCCGTAGATACTCATAGCATACACAACAATGCGACCAATCCTACATAGGGTTTTGGGCAAAATTGAAACAATTGTTTTTGTTTGTTCTCCCACATGAATTGCCCCAAGGGCAATGCACCAATAGGCACTCATAAAGTGAACGGTGCTGATTTCCTCAACCTCATTAAGTTCGGGGAAGAAAGGAAGGTCATAGCGAGAAAGTGCAACACCGCTTAGACAGCAAAGGCCAAAAGAAATGGCAAAAATATTTTTGGTCCAATCTCTAGAGCGCACAACGGGGTTACTGCGCGTAAAGACAAGATGTAGGAACATCATTGCCATGAGTCCAAGGGAAAGGTGTTCGTGCTCGACCTCTCCAATGAGGCTAAATGATGTGAGTAAGAAAAGCACAATGAGCATCGCTAGCGCAAAGACAACTCTTTCGATAGTGCTTAGTTCACAGAAGGCTTGTAGGAAGCTCTTTTTCTTTTGCGGCTGAATGGTATTTCTCCCAAATAGAGGGCTTGTCGGGCATTCGGATTTGCTTGCGAAAAAATTTCTCGCTACGGACTATTTTTTTAAATACGGCAAAACTTTTTTCGGATTGTACGTGTTTCCCCTAATTTTGCGTTTTTTCAGCCATTTTTGGCTTTTTACGACTCCTTTTTCTCCTTAGAAAGAACTACAATTTCCCATATCCGAGGCATCAAAACAGTTCTCGGTTTTCCGAGAATTTATATTGTTGTTTCGGCTGAATTTTTCCTAGTAACCGTACAAGAGGACGCTTGAAATTATGAACGAGACAATGCTTGCAAAAGTCAA
>CAZHBC010000072.1:0-6228 GCA_964530715.1 uncultured Sutterella sp.
TGGAACTTCTTAGTCCCGCGAAAAACGAAGCGGTCGCGCGCGCTGCAATTGACGCTGGTGCCGATGCTCTTTATATCGGAGGCCCTGCTTTCAGTGCCAGAGCTGCAGCCGCAAACGATTGGAGTACCGTCGAGCGCGTTGCCTCCTACTCTCACCGTTTTGGCGCGAAGACCTATCTAGCGATTAACACTGTTCTTTTTGATTCCGAATTAGAAGAAGCGAGAAAGGCCGCGTGGAGTGCCTACGAAGCAGGAGTTGATGCCCTTATCGTACAGGATATGGCCTTCCTAGAGATGGATCTTCCACCGCTCCCTCTTCACGCCTCAACGCAGTGTGATGTGAGAGGCCCAGAGAAAGTACGCTTCTTAGATGACGTGGGGTTTTCTCAGATTGTTCTTGCGCGCGAATTAACCTTAGAGGAAATTGCCGCCTGCAGGGCTGCCTCTCCGAGGGCAAGGCTTGAATTCTTCATTCACGGCGCACTCTGCGTTTCTTACTCGGGGCAGTGCTACCTCTCGGCTGCAACGCGCGGAAGGTCAGCAAACCGCGGCGCCTGTGCGCAGCTCTGTCGCCTACCCTACACGTTAACGGATGCTGCAGGAAAGGTCTTAAAGGAAAACGCCTATCTCTTAAGCCTAAGAGATAACGATCAAACCGATAACCTTGAGGGGCTCATTCGCGCAGGCGTAACAAGTTTCAAAATTGAAGGGCGCTTAAAAGAAGTCCCTCACGTAAAAAACATCACTGCCTATTACCGCAAAAAGCTTGATGCAATCCTCGAGAAGTACGGTTGGGAAAAGGCTAGTTTCGGGCACTCGGAATTTACCTTTGAACCCAACACAGAGAAGACATTTCACCGTGGGAAGACTGACGTTTTCGTTAACGGAAGGCCCGAAACAGAAGCGGAACTCCGAACGCCAAAGAGTATCGGGGAATTCGCAGGGACCGTTTTAAGGATTGATTATGTGAGACGCGCCATTGAGGTTAAAGCAGCTCCTCGCATTGTGTTTGGAAATGGCGATGGTCTAGCCTACTTTAATGCAACGAGTGAATTTAAGGGACTTCGAATTAATCGCGCAGAAAAGAAGGGAGATACCTTCCTACTTTACCCCTTTGAAGCTGAGGCGACTTATCTAGAACTCAAAGCAGGATTTAAGCTTTATCGCAATAACGATTACGCCTTCCACAAAGTATTAGAAAACGAAAATTCTGCTAAGAGACGCATTCCAATTAAGGCGCTTCTCGCAGTTTCTGAAAATGCCCTCACCCTCAAAGTTACAGGCGCCACGAAAGAAGCCACAGCGTCGGTAGCAGCAGAACTCCCAGCGGCAAAGACCCCTGAGAAAACCCGCGAAGCTGTGAAGAAGTCTCTTGAGAAAACCGGCGACACGCCCTTCACACTTTGCTCCTTTGACATCTCTGGGAAAGCGGACCGTTACATCGCTCCTTCGCTTCTAAATGGCTTAAGAAGGGAAGCTCTTCAGAATCTCGAAGATAAGGTTAGCGAACGTGAAGCTTTACCTCGATTAGAAGAAAAAGACGGAGCCTCCGCAAAGGGCTTTGCAAGTGACTACCGCGCAAATGTCTGCAATCGCCTTGCAAAAGCATTTTGGGCCAAACACGGACTTACCATCACAGAAGCGGGCTTTGAAGTAAACCCCACAGCCGTTGGGCGCGAATTGATGCGCTCACGCTACTGCATCCGAAATGAAATTGGTCTCTGCCCCAGGGCTCTTAAAGGAAGGCCAGAGGCGAAGGAAGCCTTCAAACGGGAAAACTTCGGACACTTAAAGCCAGAACCCTTCACTCTTACGGATGCGAAGGGCTTCGTCTACACAGTTCGCTTTGACTGCCGAGCCTGTGAGATGACTCTCGAATTAGAAAAGAAACCCGCGGTCTAATTCTCGCTACTCTTTTCTGCTGCAAGATTTTCAAAAGCCTGCGCTAAGAAGAGTTTTAGACGGTTATCCACGTTGGTTTCTGACGTTCCTGGCTCAAAGTCAATAGCACAGAGATTTGCCTGCGGCCGCGTCTCACGGAGTTCTCGAATAACGCCCTTTCCTGTGACGTGATTCGGCAGACACCCAAAGGGCTGTAGACAGAGCACGTTTGTCACGCCGTGATCCAAGAATTCAATCATCTCAGCCGTAAGTAACCACCCTTCTCCTGCCTGTTGCCCTGGACTCACGATTCCCTTTAATCCCCTTACAAGGTCGCGTGTGGAGAGCACCTCTGAGCACTGCATCCCTGAGAGAGCCGCACGGAGGAGATTCCTGTAACCCTCAAAGTAGTGAAGGAGAACCCAAGAGGCTGCGCCCTTAAGTTTTCCACCGCCCATCTTCTTAGCCTGCCAGATGTAGTCGGTTAAGCAGTAGTTAAAGAACATCGCTAGGTCGCCTAAGACAGGCTCAGCCCCTGCAGCAAGAATTCTGTCGATAATCGCTTTATTTGCCTGAGGGTGATACTTAAGAAGAATTTCTCCCACAATACCCACAGCGGGTTTCTTTATCCCGTCGAGCGCGATTCCCGCATAGTCCTTCACAATTTCAGCAAAGACTCTTTCGATTTCTTCTTTTGACTTGGGAAGCCTCTTTGCGAGCCGCTCTTGCCAGTAGGCAAGTTTCTTTTCTGCCTCCCCCTTCGTCACTTCGTGGGCGCGGGTGTAAAGCGTTAGTCTCTGTAAGAGATCTCCGCAGACGACCGCTCGCATAAGGTGCACGATGCCCGTTACGCCTAGGTCAAGCGTCTCGGTACCGAGGTTCCCAGCAGATAGACTTACCACAGGAACGTTTTCGCAGCCGACATCATCCAAAGCCCACCGCATAAGTGTGGGGTAATTACTCGCGCGACAGGGACCACAGGTCTGAGCGAGTAACACGGCATCTTTTTCTTTATCAAACTCAGGGTCATTTAGCACGGCGTCAAGAAGTTGCCCAATGACGACAATCGCTGGGTAACAGGCATCGTTATTGACGTGCTTAAGACCCAATTCCGCGGCCTCAGGACGCGCTGTCGTAAGAAGTTTCACATTCCAGCCAAGGTCCTTGAAAGCGCCCCCTAAGATTGGGAAGTGGATGGGCGCCATCTGCGGCGCATAAAGCGTATGTTCACTGTGCTTTTTCGTGACAGTTTCACGCACAGTGTTAATTGCTGCCTTTGCCTTCTTACGAATAAACCGCACGGGTTTTTCTTTTATAAGCGTTACAGCACTGCGAGCTCTTTCTCCTAAGGCTGCAAGAAGTGACTTTAGACGAATCTTCGCAGCCCCCAGGGTGTCTCCTTCATCGATCTTGAGTTGTGTGTAAAGCTTTCCTTCAGCTTCCAAGATTCGAGAGACCTCTTCAGAAGTAATTGCATCGATGCCGCAGCCGAAACTCACAAGCTGCACGAGCTCCGTCTTGGGACTTGTCGCCGCAAGTTTCGCAGCCCTATAAAGGCGGCTGTGGAATGTCCACTGATTAACGACATCCGTTTTTTCTGTCTCTTCAAGGAGGTCACAGACCGCATCCTCGGTTACAAGGTCTGCTCCCATCGACTCAATAAGAGCGGGGATGCCGTTAGAGATTAAGGGATCAGCGTGATAGGGGTGACCTGCGAGAATCACTAAGGGTCTATCGCTCTTTCTGTGTGTATCCCAGAGGGCGTGCCCCACGGCGGTAACCGCCAAGCGGTATTCGTCTTGCGCTTTCTTTGCAATCAGAATTGCCGCGCGGATCCTTGAATTCACAATCCAAGGGAAAGTCTCATGCAAGGCCGCTTCGACTGTGGCATCCTTCTGCAAATCTAAGAAAGGCGTCAGGATTGAAAGCTCTGGGTAGCTACTTCGCATATTAAGGCGCAAGGCCTCGGGGTAGCCCGCAACGACGGGGCACGCAAAGCGGCCATCCGCTTCCTTAAAAGGCGTCCCTTCCCGCGGCACACACGGTAGCCACACGCGCTTCACGCCCCGCTCAGCGAGTTCTACGACGTGGCCGTGCGCAAGTTTCGCAGGGAAACAGAGACTCTGTGAGGGAATCGTTCCTGTGGCTGCCGCAAGGGTCTTTTTGTCCGAGGGCCCCGAGAGCACAACCGCGAACCCTAAGGTTGTGAAAAGAGCATTCCAATACGGGTAGTGCTCGTACATATTGAGTACGCGTGGAATGCCAATTGTCCCTTCTGGCGCTGACGCAGGATCTAACACCGGGCGATCGAATAGGAGGCGTAGTTTTCTCTCGACGAACCCCTCGGCGGCCTTTTTCTTCGCGCCTCCGCTATGCATGCCGAAGTCGCAACGGTTGCCAGAAACGTACTTCGCTCCGCTCTTAAAGCGATTCATCTGCAGTAGGCAATGATTGGCGCAACCCCTGCAGCGGAAATCCCTACGAATAATCCCTTCGATTGTGAGCGCTTCCGAGGTTAAAGCAATAGGCGCGGCCTCTGTGAGGCTTCTTTCCTTTGCAATGAGTGCTGCACCGTAGGCACCCATCAACCCTGCAATCGAAGGACGAATAACGTTAAGCCCCGTTTCAAGTTCAAAGGAGCGGAGCACCGCATCGTTTAAGAATGTTCCTCCTTGGACGACAACGTGGCTTCCGAGGTCCTCTGCGTTTCGGACACGAAGAACCTTATAGAGAGCATTACGAACAACGGAGCGGCAAAGACCTGCGGAAATATCCTCTAGGCTTGAACCAGCTCGCTGAGCCTGACGCACCATCGAAGTCATAAAGACTGTGCAACGCGTCCCAAGGTCACAGGGCGCGGTAGACCGCTCAGCCGCAGCGACAAATTGAGGAAGTGTGAGACCTAACTGCGCTGCGAAGGTCTGCAGGAATGAGCCGCAACCCGAAGAGCAGGCTTCGTTGAGTTTTACGGAGGTAATCCGCCCTGCGCTCACGGCCATGCACTTCATGTCCTGTCCGCCAATGTCGATGACGTAACTTACCTCTGGATCGAAGGCCGCCGCTGCCTTCTCGTGCGCAAGGGTTTCTACCTCGGTGTGGGAGGCGCCAAGAGCTGCCTTCGCAAGATCTGCTCCGTAGCCTGTCGTACAGGCATCCTGAATGTAGGCGCCTTTTGGAATCTCGGTTAATACTTTCTTCAAGCGTTCAAATAAACGCTCTAACGGGTGGCCTTCATTGTTTTCATACCAACTAAAGCGTAGGAGTCCATCCTTATCAATTAAGACACCCTTAACGGTTGTACTCCCAAGGTCAACGCCAAGGTAAAGGGGACCAGTGGCCTCAGAAAGTGGGTACTCTTTAACGGTTTCTTTTGCGTGCCGAGCCTTAAAGGCCTCTTTTTCTGCTTCACTCTTAAAGAGCGTCGGTAGTGTTGGTACCGTGTGGCCAACATCGGCGTCTTTTAGAGCCTTTAAGAAAGAGGGAATGTCAGAGAAGTCTACCGTCTTCTTTTCTTTTGCTCTTAAGGCCGCCCCCATAGCAACGGCATACTCGCGGTTGTCGGTCGTGAGAAATTCTGTTCCAGGCGCGGCAAGTTTTCTCTCAAAAGCCTCTCTTAAGCTACTGAGAAATGCCAAGGGGCCACCCAAGAAAGCGACGCGTCCTGCTATGGGTCTACCACAAGCTAGGCCGCTGATGGTTTGCTCTGTTACGGCTTCAAATACGGAGCGCGCAATATCCTCTCGCGAGACACCAGAATTTAAGAGGCTAACCAAGTCTGTCTTAGCGAAAACGCCACAGCGAGAGGCAATGGGGTAGCTTCCCTTAGCCTGGCTTGCAAGGGCATTTAATCCTGCGGCATCCGTATCAAGGAGAAGAGCCATCTGATCGATGAAAGCGCCAGTTCCCCCTGCGCAAGCCTCATTCATCCGAAGTTCAATGCCGTTAGTAAGGTAAAGGAGCTTTGCGTCTTCGCCCCCGAGTTCGACAGCGACGTCAACGGAACCCGCGGTGTTTTTAAGATAGGTGCGGTCGGCGACAACCTCTTGCAGGAATTCCACACCTAGGGACTGCGCGAGGCCAAGAGCGCCAGAACCAGAGAAGACAACGCCTATTCCTTCAGAAGGAACTTTAAGTGCACTAAGAGCACTCGAGAGGGTTCCAACAACCTCACTTTTGTGGCGCATATAAGCCTTTGCCACAATCTCGCCACGCTCGTCTAGAAGAACGAACTTAACGGTTGTTGAACCTAAATCTAACCCGAGAAAAAACATTCTCACACCATGACCTTTCTAGGGCTATTCTATCTAAAAAAATTGTATTTTCCCCTTGTGGAAAAACGCAATTGCAA
>CAZHBC010000073.1:0-6149 GCA_964530715.1 uncultured Sutterella sp.
AAACTCACCGAATCCACAACGGCTATCCAATCGGAAAGGGGTTTATTTTCTTTAGCGAGAGGACGAAGATTATCGATTTTCACAAACAACTCATCTCCCCCTTCTAACTTCACGCTAGAAAGCGGCGCCTTTATGGCAAAGGTCTTCGTAACATCGTCTTTTTCGGCATAACGAACGCCGTTCTTTTGCACCATACGGCACTTGTATGTATCAGAGACTATGTCGTCATCAATCTCAACGAAAGCCGTGTCCCGCCTTGTTACAAGCCAAATCCAAAGGAAAGGCCAAAGGGTAGCGGCAACCCAAAAAGGCGCCGTCATCATCCAGGTGAGCCACCCCGTGCCACCCTGCGTATCTTCAAAGACAAAGATTCCGCCAATTACAAGCCAAGCACACCACGCGAGCCACATCGTGCGGGATTTTTCTCGACTAAATTTCTGTTTACGCCGCGTCATAGAGATCCTTTCTTTTCTTCTTCCTCAAGTCGCCTTGCTCGCAGCTGTCCACAACCACCCTCAATATCCTGCGCAGCACTCTCACGCAATGTCGCAACGAACCCCTTCTCTCGGAGAATCGTGATGCAGTCTTGCATATGTTCTGGCGTTGGCCTTGTAAAGCCCGTGTCTTTAACGGGATTAACAGCGATGAAATTAATCATTGCGTAACGAGGATCAGCGAGACTGGCTAACCTTGCAATGTCCTTCTCATTGTCGTTAACGCCCGCGATGAGCGTCCACTCAATCTGTGCTGGGTACTTAGTATCTCGTGCGTAGCAAATAGTTTTCTCAAGAAGTTCTTCTACAGGAATGCGAGGCGCTTTAGGAAGAAGCCTCTCACGCAAAGCGTTATCCGTTGTATGAAGACTCAGAGCAAACGCAGGTTTCACAGACCACGTAGGCATCTCGGAGAAAAGCCTCCTATCTCCCACGGAAGAAACAACGATTTCCTTGTGTGCGAGACCAGCGATGTCTCCTAAGAATTCTGTTGCCTCTCTCACGGCCTCTCGATTGTGCGAGGGCTCTCCCATTCCCATAAAGACAACTTTCTTAAGACGAGGATTGAATCTCAATGCCGCTACGTATTGAGAAACAATCTCTAGACTTGTCAGTTGCCGAATGAGGCCACCTTTCCCTGTCATACAGAAGCGACATCCCACGGCGCACCCAACCTGCGTTGAAACACAGAGTGCGTCGCGCGGCAGGAGGACAGATTCCACACATTGCCCGTCTGAGAGTCCTACGAGAAACTTAGCCGTGTCGCTCTCTTTACTTTCGCTCACAAGCACATGCGTAAGGCCCTCTAGTTCTTTGCGGACATCTTCAATCTTTTCTGCTAGAGCCTTCGGGTACGCGGCAAAAGAAGGCGCATCCCAAGAAGAGGCGCCCATCCACGCACGGAAAATTCTTCTCACGTGTGCTGGCTTTGCCCCAAGGGCTTCGAGAGAGGCGCAAAACTCAGAAATAGAAGGCGCTTTACTCCAGGTCATCTTTTGCAATTCCGAGTTCTTTTACTTTGCGTGTGAGTGTGTTGCGGCCCACGCCAAGCGCCTTTGCTGCCAAGATGCGTTTACCGCCCGTTACCTTAAGCGCCTCGTCATAGAGGACCGACTCAAAGTCCTTCGTAAAGGAATCCATCACGTCCGCCTCCCCTGCGAGAAGCGCTTTTTTCACAGAGGTGCTTAAGAGCGCCTTCCAATCGGAATCGCTATCTGGTTTCTCTAAGGTAGTGGAGATAGCCGCGCCTTTCCGAATTTCCTCTGGGAGGTCTTCAACTCGAATCGTCTGAGAAGGTGCCATCACCGTTAACCAGTTGCAAAGGTTCTCGAGTTGCCGAACGTTCCCAGGGAATGGGAAAGTGGCAATCTTCTCTGAAGCTTCCTCTGTAAGACGCTTTTTCTCTGTTTTAAGGCTCACGGAGGCACGCGCTAGGAAGTACTGCGCAAGTGCAGGAATGTCATCTGCGCGGTTACGGAGTGCAGGAAGTCTCAAGCGAATTACATTGAGTCTATGGTAGAGATCTTCTCTAAAGAGTCCTTCTGCAACGCGCGCCTCTAGGTTCTGATTTGTTGCGGCAATCACGCGCACATCCGCATGAACAAGAGTTCTCCCGCCCACACGATAAAAACTTGCATCCGACAGGACCCGTAAGAGCCGCGTCTGCATAGGCATTGGCATGTCGCCAATTTCATCTAAGAAAAGTGTGCCGCCTCGGGCCTGTTCAAAGCGTCCAATGCGTTGTTCATTTGCGCCTGTAAAAGCCCCCTTCTCGTGGCCAAAAAGTTCGCTTTCTAGAAGTTCTTCTGGAATTGCCGCTGTGTTAATTGCAATGAAGGGAGCGGATTTTCTTGGACTGTGCTTGTGAAGTGCTCTTGCAACAAGTTCTTTACCCGTTCCACTCTCACCCGTTATAAGTACCGTTGCGTGGCTCTGCGAGAGACGCCCAATTGCGCGGAAGACTTCCTGCATCGCAGGAGACTGTCCGACGATTTCACTTGCAATTGTGGGTTCTGCGAGGGGGCTTTCTGGCTTTTCTTCTCCCGATTCTTCGCAAGCGCGCTTTAAGAGGCTTACTGCTGCTGTGATATCAAAGGGCTTAGCCAAATACTCATAGGCTCCTCCCTCAAAAGAGGAGACTGCACTTTCTAAATCCCCGAAAGCTGTCATGATGATGACAGGAAGCTCAGGGGCAAGTTTCTTAACCTCACCTAAAAGCTCTGTGCCACTAATCCCCGGCATGCGGATATCCGTAAGAAGCACCGCTGGTCTTTCTCTCTTCAGTGCCTCAAGAACGCTCTGTGCATCTTCAAAAAGACGATGCTCCATCCCCTCTCGCTCAAGAGCCTTACCGAGTACCCAGCGAATGGAGCGATCATCATCTGCAATCCAAATAGAAGCCATTGACCCGTCTCCTTAATGCGTCTCTTTACGAAGGGGTAAGAGAACACGGAAAACCGTACACCCTGGTTCGCTTTCTAACTCAACTTCGCCGCCGTTTCGCTCCACATAGGTCTGCACGAGAGAAAGTCCCAAGCCCGTGCCGTGCGCTCGTGTTGTCACAAGAGGATAGAAAATCTTTTCTCGAATCGCAGGGTCCACCCCCGGGCCGTTATCGATAACCTCAACAGATACGGCAAGCCGGCAGGATTTACGCTGAATTGTCACGTGGCGCGTAACACGCGTCTTAATTGTGATTTGGGCAGAGCCGACGGAAATCTTCTCGGAGAGCGCCTCAGCAGCGTTGCGAAGAAGATTTAAAAAGACCTGTGTGAGTTGTTCTTTGTCAGCTGCAAAGTCAGGCACTGAAACGTCATAGTCTCGGGAGATAGTAAGGCCTGCGGGAAATTCTGCAAGAACGAGGTTGCGAACTCCTTCAAGAATCTCATGAAGATTAACCGCTGTTACGTGCCTCTCATCTCGGTATGGCGTAAGAAGCCTATCAACAAGGTTACGCAATCTATCGGCTTCACTCATGATGACAGCAGTGAATTCTCGCTGCGTTGCATCGTTTAACTCTGCGTCCAAAAGTTGCGCAGCACCTCGAATGCCACCCAAGGGATTTTTAATCTCGTGCGCAAGATTTCTCAAAAGCACGCGACTTGCATCACTTAGTCCCTCTTTTTGCTCTTGTCTCTCTAAGGTAAAGGCCTGTTCTGCCTCAGTCATTTCAAGAAGAAAGTGACTAGTAGCCGGCACTGATAGAGCCGCAAGCACGGCTTTCTTTGGCGTTCCAGCAACAGGGGTTAAGCGCACGAGGGCGCCGCAACTTGTGGCCTTTTCTGTCTCTTTCCCAAGCTTTGTAATCCACTCATGCAACGGTGGAAAGAACTGCGAAGCATCGCTTCCAAGAAGGTTCTTCCCCGAGGCGCCAAAAAGGGTCTCCGCGGCTTCGTTACACCAAAGGATGATTCCCGCGTCATCTAAAAAAACAACGCCCGTTGTCATCGACTGCGTGAGAAGTGTCTTAGCCTCAAAGGGAAGCGACGTTTTCATACGAAAAAAAGTAAAGAAAAATCTACTTGGGGCAAAGCCCTGAAGGCTTTGTCCCAGGAATCAATCTTTTTATTAAAGTGCGAAATACATTGCGTATTCGCAGGGTTGCACTGTCATGCGATACTGCTGAATCTCACGACGCTTCAAAGCGATGTAGCTATCGATTAAATCGTCCGAGAAGACGCCACCGCGTGTTAAGAATTCACGGTCAGCATCCAAGGCGTTGACGGCTTCTTCAAGGTCTGCGCAGACAACTGCAATCTTGGCGTTTTCCTCTGGCGGCAAATCGTAGAGGTTCTTATTGGCGGGTTCGCCCGGATCAATCTTATTCTGGATACCATCGAGGCCTGCCATGAGCATCGCAGAGAATGCGAGGTAGGGATTTGCCTGCGGATCTGGGAAGCGAACCTCAACGCGGCGTGCCTTTTCGCTAGCAACATGCGGAATACGAATCGAAGCAGAGCGGTTGCGAGCAGAGTAGGCCAACTTCACAGGAGCTTCAAAACCTGGGACTAAGCGCTTGTAGGAATTCGTTGTCGGGTTCGTAATTGCGTTAAGTGCTCGGGCGTGACGAATGATGCCACCGATGTAGTAAAGCGCAATTTCAGAGAGACCTGCATAACCGTTACCTGCAAAGAGGTTCTTTCCATCCTTCCAAACCGATTGGTTAATGTGCATGCCAGAGCCTGCGTCCCCTGTGATGGGCTTAGGCATAAAGGTTGCGGTCTTTCCATAGGCCGCTGCAACATTCCAAACGGTGTATTTGAGAATTTGGTTCCAGTCCGCGCGTTGAACGAGCGTCGAGAAACGTGTTCCGATTTCACACTGGCCTGGACCACCATTTTCGTGATGGTGAATTTCGCAGGGAACGCCCTGTTGTTCGAGGAGCGTCATAGCCTCAGAACGGATATCCGTGAGGCTATCAACAGGAGAAAGAGCCAAGTAGCCGTGCTTAGCGCTCGGACGATGACCGATGTTGCCTGCCTCATAGTCAATCTTACTTGACCACTCCCCTTCAGCACTACGAATCTTAAAGAAGGGATTCTCGGGGTCTGTACTCCAAGTGACACCATCGAGGATGAAGAACTCGGGCTCAGGACCAAAGAAAGCCTGATCGCCAATTCCTGTGGACTTAAGATAATTCTCCGCACGGTGCGCAACCGAGCGAGGATCGCGAGAGTAACCGTTCCCCGTATCAGGCTCAATCACATCGCAGGTAAGAACAAGGGTATCCTGTTCGCGGAATGGATCCATATGCGCTGTGTTTGCATCCGGCACGAGGAGCATGTCACTAGCTTCAATGCCCTTCCAACCGACCATCGAGGAACCATCAAAGGGCTGCCCGTCTTCAAAAACACTCTCAGTTAAACGAGAGGCAGGAATTGTGATGTGTTGCTCTTTACCAAGCGTATCCGTAAGACGGAAGTCCACAAACTTCACGTCATTGTCTTCAATCATCTTGATTACTTCAGCTGGTGTTGTCATCGTTGATTCCTTTTTGGATTCAAAAATTTTCTTCAAATAAAATTTATCTGTTGGCAAAAAACTAGTTTTGTCAAGGTAGTAGACGCATTCTAAAGGCTCGCGCCCCATTTTGGTGCATAAGCTTTTTACGCAGATTTAATTCTGTTGCTTAATTAGCCACTCCAAGGCTCAAACGGCAAATTCGATAAAAGGCTATTTCCAAATCACCGTGCGTGAGATAGCACTTTTCAGCATTTTCATTTACTACGCAAAATTTGTGGTTTAAAAGCGTGAGAAGAAAGAATCTTCTCTTTATAATTTCTTCATTCGTGGGGGTGTCCTGGCTTCGACGGGGCGTAGGACGCTGCACGGTGCATGCCGAGGTCTGGTTCCTCGTTAAACAGCTAGAAAAAATATAAACGCCAATAACGAGCGTTTCGCTCTCGCCGCCTAAGAGCCGCGAGCGGTGCACTAGATGGTCCCTGGTCTAGCTTGGGTAAAACCAAGAGCACCGTCATATACAGAGACTAAGGAGCGTTAGAGTCACGATGATGCTCTCGAAAATCTTAGTGACTGGTTGCCAGTAGGCCCGCTCATCGGCAGTATTGACAACGAGATTTAAATGATTGGGCTAAGCATGTAGATCTGGCGGAAGAATCGTTTCGGACAGGGGTTCAACTCCCCTCACCTCCACCA
>CAZHBC010000074.1:0-6143 GCA_964530715.1 uncultured Sutterella sp.
TTCGTCAGGCTACGGCCGACGACAACTTCGACGCGATTAAGATCGGTATTGCTTCTCCGGAGAAGATCCGTTCGTGGTCCTACGGCGAGGTAAAGAAGCCAGAGACGATTAACTATCGTACCTATAAGCCAGAAAGAGATGGTCTTTTCTGCGCGAAGATTTTTGGCCCGGTGAAGGACTACGAGTGCTTGTGCGGCAAGTACAAGCGCCTGAAGCACCGCGGTGTCATTTGCGAAAAGTGCGGTGTGGAAGTCACCCTCTCTAAGGTGCGTCGTGAACGTATGGGTCACATTGAGCTTGCAAGCCCTGTGGCACATATTTGGTTCTTAAAGAGCCTTCCTTCTCGCATGGGTATGGTTTTGGATATTCCGCTTCGGGATATCGAGCGTGTGCTCTATTTTGAAACCTACTGTGTCGTAGATCCTGGCATGACGCCTCTGAAGCGTGGCATGCTCCTTACGGAAGAAGACTTCATTAAGGCCACCGAAGAGTACGGTAACGATTTCACAGCCAAGATGGGCGCGGAAGCCATTCGCGAACTTTTGGCAAAAATCGATATCAACTCGGAAGTTGAAATCCTGCGTGAAGAACTGAAAGCGACCAATTCGGAAGCGAAGATTAAGAAGTTCGCTAAGCGCTTGAAGGTTTTGGAGGCTTTCCAACGCTCTGGAATTAAGCCCGAGTGGATGATTCTTGATGTGTTGCCCGTGTTGCCACCGGATTTGCGTCCTCTCGTTCCGCTCGATGGCGGACGTTTCGCAACCTCTGACTTAAACGACCTTTATCGCCGCGTTATTAATCGTAACAATCGCTTAAAGCGCTTGTTGGAGTTAAGAGCTCCTGAAATCATCGTCCGCAACGAAAAGCGCATGTTGCAAGAGGCCGTAGATAGCCTTTTGGATAACGGCCGTCGTGGCAAGGCGATGACAGGTCCCTCCAAGAGACCCTTGAAGTCCTTGGCAGACATGATTAAGGGTAAGTCAGGTCGCTTCCGTCAGAACCTACTCGGTAAGCGTGTTGACTACTCGGGTCGTTCTGTGATTACTGTCGGTCCTGAGTTGAAGTTGCAGCAGTGCGGTCTTCCGAAGTTGATGGCTTTGGAACTCTTTAAGCCCTTCATTCTGAGCAAGCTCGAAAAACGCGGTCTTGCTAACACCATTAAGAGCGCAAAGAAGATGGTCGACAACCAGGAACCCGTCGTGTGGGATATCTTGGAAGAGGTCATCTACGAGCACCCTGTGATGCTTAACCGTGCTCCGACACTTCACCGACTTGGTATTCAGGCCTTTGAGCCGAAGTTGATTGAAGGCAAAGCCATTCAGTTGCATCCGCTCGTTTGCGCAGCGTTCAACGCTGACTTCGACGGTGACCAAATGGCTGTGCACGTTCCGCTTTCTCTTGAGGCACAGTTGGAAGCTCGTTGCCTCATGCTTTCAAGTAACAACGTTTTGTTCCCGGCTAACGGCGATCCTTCCATCGTACCTAGTCAGGACATGGTCTTGGGCCTCTACTATGCAACGCGCGAACGTATTAACGCCCCTGGCGAAGGTATGTTCTTTAGCGACCTTGACGAAATCCAGCGTGCTTTGGATGCACGGGCGATTGTTCGTCAGACCCGTTGCACGGTTCGTATTCGCGAATTTGAAGTTAACGAAGAAACGGGCGAAGAAAAGGAAGTCTTTAAGCGCTATGAGACAACGGCAGGACGCGCTCTCTTGAGTGAAATTTTGCCGCACGGCATGTCCTTCTCGGAATTGAACCGAACACTAAAGAAGAAGGAAATCGCCAAGCTCATTAACAAGTGCTTCCGCCAGTGCGGATTGCGCGCGACGGTAATCTTCGCTGACCAGTTGAAGAACAACGGTTATCGCTTGGCAACGTTGGCCGGTATCTCAATTTGCATCGGCGATATGTCGATTCCGAAGCAAAAGGCCGAAATGATTGACGAGGCCGAAAAGGAAGTTAAGCAGATTGAAGATCAGTACACCTCGGGTCTTGTGACCGCAGGCGAACGCTACAACAAGGTTATTGATATTTGGGGCCGTACCGCTGATGAAGTCGGTAAGGTGATGATGAAAGACCTCTCGACAGAACCCGTTGTTGACCGTCATGGCAACACGGTTTCTCAGGAATCTTTCAACTCCATTTACATGATGGCTGACTCAGGTGCTCGTGGTTCTGCTGCTCAGATTCGTCAGGTTGCCGGTATGCGTGGCTTGATGGCAAAACCTGATGGCTCGATTATTGAAACGCCAATTACCTCGAACTTCCGTGAAGGCTTGAACGTGTTGCAGTACTTCGTCTCAACCCACGGTGCTCGTAAAGGTTTGGCAGATACGGCTTTAAAGACGGCTAACTCTGGTTACCTCACACGTCGTCTTGTCGATGTGACGCAAGACTTGGTTGTTGTTGAAGAAGATTGCAAGACAACAAACGGCTTTGAAATGCGTGCCCTGGTTGAGGGCGGTGAAGTGATTCAGACCTTACGCGACAGAATTTTGGGTCGTGTAACGGCGGAACCCATCTACGACAATCGTCACGAGATTCTTGTCGATGCAGGTGTGTTGCTTGATGAGAAGATTTGCGACAAGATTGACAAGGAAGGCGTCGATAAGGTTAAGGTCCGTACGCCTCTTACTTGCGAAACACGTTATGGGCTTTGCGCGAAGTGCTACGGTCGTGACCTCGGTCGCGGAACACTCGTTAACACAGGCGAAGCGGTGGGCGTCATTGCTGCGCAGTCAATCGGTGAACCAGGTACACAGTTAACGATGCGTACGTTCCACATTGGTGGTGCGGCGAGCCGTGCTGCGGTGGCATCCTCGGTTGAAGCGAAGAGCGCTGGTGTTGTTGGCTTCTCTTCTGCGATGCGCTATGTGCAAAACGGTAAGAAGGAACTCATTGTGATTTCTCGCTCTGGCGAACTCGTTATTTCCGACAAGGAAACGGGTCGTGAGCGTGAGCGTCATAAGGTTCCGTACGGTGCGACATTGCTGATTCGCCCGGATCAGGAAGTCAAAGTTGGCGATCAACTTGCAACCTTTGACCCGATGACATTGCCGATTATTTCCGAGTACGCAGGTACCGTGAAGTTTGAGAATGTTGTCGAAAACCTCACCGTGATGAATCAGGTCGACGAAGTGACGGGCTTGAGCACGATGGTTGTGATCGATCCGAAGACATCTACTGCTGCGAAAGCCGCAGGACGTAGCTCTAAGAACACGGCCGTGAATGTTATTCGTCCGTCTGTTCACCTTGTTGATGCAGAAGGTAACGAAGTCAAGATTCCTGGCACGAATCACGCTGTGACGATTCAACTTCCTGTCGGCGCCCTTGTGGGTGTCACAGACGGTCAAGAGATTCATCAGGGCGAAGTGCTTGCACGTATCCCACGTGAAACGCAGAAGACGCGAGACATTACGGGTGGTCTGCCACGCGTTGCAGAGCTCTTTGAAGCCCGCAGTCCGAAGGATTGTGGCATGCTTGCTGAAGAAACCGGTACGGTTACCTTCGGTAAAGAAACCAAGGGTAAGCAGCGCCTCATCATCACGGATAAGGATGGTGTCGAACACGAATTCCTTATCGGTAAGGATAAGCAGATTCTCGTCCACGATGGTCAGGTTGTGCAGCGCGGTGAAGAAATTGTCGAAGGACCAACGGATCCTCGAGACATTCTCCGCTTGCTCGGTATCGAGGAACTTGCTCGCTACATTGTTGATGAAGTCCAAGACGTCTACCGTCTGCAGGGTGTGAAGATTAACGACAAGCACATTGAAGTGATTGTCCGTCAGATGCTTCGCCGTGTGCAGATTGTTGACCCGGGTGATACAACCTTCATCCAGGGCGAACAGGTTGAACGCAGTGAAATGCTCAATGAGAACGATCGCGTTATTGCGCTCGGTAAGACTCCTGCGAAGTATGAGAACCTTCTCTTGGGTATTACGAAGGCTTCTCTCTCGACGGATTCGTTCATTTCTGCTGCATCCTTCCAGGAAACCACACGTGTGCTCACGGAAGCTGCCATTATGGGTAAGAAAGACAGTCTCCGTGGCTTAAAGGAAAACGTCATCGTTGGGCGTTTGATTCCTGCGGGCACGGGTCTTGCGTTCCGCAAGGCACGTAAGGCGAAGGAAGCCGCAGAGAACCATGCTGCAACAGAGACTTCTGAAGCAAGACGCGCCGCCGACGAACTCTTTGAACCAAAGACAGAAGATTCGAAGGCTATCGCTAAGGAAATTGCTGAAGATATGTTCTCAAGCGCAGCTCCAGAGAAGTCAACAGGGCTTTCTGCAGCACGTCGTGCAGCCGAAGAACTTTTCGCAACACGTGATTTGCCTGAAGAGGAAAAAAACACGGAAGATGCGAAAAACGAGAGCGGTGATGTAGGAAGTTCTAAGTAGCGCACTTTCCTCATGACAAAGAAGCGGCCTTTTGGTCGCTTCTTTGTTCTCGAAAGTAAGAATACCTCGGTAATATCGACTCATTAACAATCTCTCCCCATCTCTAGGGTAACTAGGAAAGAAAAATGTCAATTAAATCTAAACTCTTTGCAGCAACAAGCGCATTGTTGTTGGCATTTGCGTGCACGGCTGCCTCCACTAGCGACACAGCATACGTTAAACAGAAGGGCGCACTCACCGTGGGCGTTACCGAATTTGCCCCGATGGATTACAAAGATAAAGACGGAAAATGGATTGGTTTCGATGCCGATCTCGCAAATATTTTTGCGAAGTCCCTCGGCGTGAAGTGCGAAATTCAGATTATCGATTGGGATAACAAAGTCCTTGAATTAAATAGTAAAAATATTGACGTTGTCTGGAACGGCATGACGCTTACCGATGAGGTGAAAAGTGCCATGCGCACAACGAATCCCTATTTGAACAACGCTCAGGTTGTTGTTCTTCCGAAGTCGATTGCTAAGAAATTTAAGAAGGTTAGCGACTTAAAGAAACTCGCTTTTGCTGCAGAAAGTGGTTCAGCGGGTGCTAAGGTTGCAAAGGAACTTGGCTTTAAGCTCACTGAAGTGACAGATCAGGCCACGGCTCTTCTTGAAGTGAAGTCTGGAGCGCAGGATGCGGCAATTATGGATTCCTTGATGGCCGCTGCTATGGTGGGCCCGGGAACAAGTTATGAGAACTTGGTGCCGACCTTTAAGCTAAATAAAGAAGAATACGGTGTTGGTTTCCGTAAGGGATCGGATTTGGTTCCTGCTTTGAATAAGCTTTTTAGCCAGATGTCCCAGGATGGATCATTGCTTAAACTTGCCAAAAAATACGGAGTGCAGGAAGCTTTGATTCCGCAGAAGTAGAATTCGTTTTCTTTCGGTCTTCGCTATCATGGCGAAGACCGATTAACAACGAGATATTTCCGCGGCTACGCCCTCGGTGTGGGGACATTGTGTTTTTAACTGTTATTGGAGCGTTAAACGAAGGCTTTCTTCGAACGCTAGAACTCTTTCTTATTACGCTTATTGGTGCGCTGCCTCTGGGGCTCGTAATTGCCTTCGGTAGCATGAATTCCTCTGCACCAATTCGTTATCTTTCACGTACACTCGTTTGGATGATTCGCGGCACGCCACTCATGTTGCAAATCATCATTATCTTTTACGTTCCAGGGTACCTTTTTGACGGTGTGAGCGTTTGGCCGCGTGGTGACGCAGGCCGTTTTGCCGCAGCATCGGTTGCTTTTATTATCAACTACGCGTGCTATTTCTCGGAAATCTACCGCGGTGGCATTCAGAGCGTTCCCGTCGGACAGCGTGAAGCAGGTCTTGTCTTGGGGCTCACCAAGCGACAGATTTTTTTCAAAATCACGCTCCTACAGATGATTAAACGCATCATCCCGCCGATGAGTAACGAAATCATTACCCTTGTGAAGGACACTTCTCTTGCGCGCATTATTTCGATGCAGGAATTGATTTGGGCAGGGTTCGCTTTCTTAAAGGGTTCTCACGGATACTCGGGTCTCATTTGGCCGCTCTTTTTCACAGGCGTCTACTATTTGGCATTTGTTGGCCTGTTGACACTCGGCTTTAATGCGTTAGAAAAGAAACTGGATTACTTCCGCTAGAGAGGGTGCGTTATGTCGATACTTGAGGTTTCTCACTTAAGCAAGAATTTTGGCGCAACACCCGTGTTGCGAGA
>CAZHBC010000075.1:0-6017 GCA_964530715.1 uncultured Sutterella sp.
TACGTCTCTATTTACGTTTCTAATTACTCGACTTCTTTAACTGATTGATGATGACTTTGTCTCCGATGGCAAGGTCTCCTGAGACAATCTCTGTCATGCTTCCATCCGTAAGCCCCGTCGTGACAGTTTTCTTCACAGCATTACCCTTTGCATCAAGTACATAGACTGTACGTTGTTGCCCGGTGACAGCACTTGCCTTTTCTTTGACATTCTTCTTTGTCTGCTGTCTCGGGGGACCCATCATGAGACTCACGCTTGAGGTTTCTTTCGCGGCTTTTGTTTCGGGTTGAAACCGCAGAGCTGTGTTAGGAACAAGCATTACCTTTTCTCTACGAGCCGTCTCAATTGTGGCAGTGGCTGTCATTCCAGAGCGAAGTTTCAAATCCACATTCTTTACTGCAAGGTAAGTCGTGTAGGTCACAACCTTATCGGTTCCAGTAGAGGCTCCGTAAGCGACCTTTGTTAATGTCGCAGGGAAGGGCTGATTCGGGTAAGCGGAAACCGTAAACGTTGTAGTCTGCCCTTCGTGGACCTGACCAACATCGGCCTCATCCACATCAACCTTTAATTGCAACTCGTGAAGGTCGGTAGCAACCGTTAAAAGTTCTACTGCCTGTAAGCTTGCAGCCACTGCGTACCCAGGTTCCACGGAACGCGTAAGAACAACCCCATCAACTGGCGACTTAATTGAAGCCTTTGAAAGGTTAGTTTCACTCGTTTCTAGTGTTGCCTTCGCGTCATCAATACTTGCGCGCGCAGTGAGAATTCCTGCCTCAGCGCGCTTCACCGTTGCGCGTTGCACATCAAGCTCTGTGCGAGAGGGAAGCTTTCCGCCTGAAGTCTTATTGAGTTCCTGGTACCGACGCATCTTCGCCCGGGCCTCTTCGGCAGTGGCTTTCGCCTCTGCTAGTTTTGCGTTTGCCGTTTCAAGAGCAGCCTTCGCCTGATTGCGAGCACTGATAAGTTTTGCCTTATCCAATTCGATGAGAACGTCTCCAACCTTCACAGTGGAATTCACATCCACATTAACGCTTGAGACAATCCCAGAGAGTTCAGAACCGATGGAAACCGTACGCACGGGTTCCAAAGTTCCGTCAGCAGAAACTGTCACACGAAGATCCCCTGTCGCAACTTCTTGCGTCACGTAACGAGGCTTCACAGTACCGGAACTCATCGAGTACCAAGCGAGGCCTGCCACGGCAACCACAGCAACGGCAACGGCACCACGCTTAAAAGGAGAAGTCTTTAAAGCATCTCCAAAGAGTTTTTTCTTCTGATCCATATCATTCATGGTGCACCTCGGTTTCCTCTGTTTGCGGGGCTTTCCAGCCGCCGCCTAATGCGGTATAGAGTTTGACGTAATTTGTAGAACGGTCGGCACTATTTTCTGCCACGCTTTCTCTGGCGCTAAGAAGAGTGCGCTCCGTGCTTAAAACAGTTTGGTAATCAGAAATCCCAGAGCGATATTCAAGAAGAGCCAAATCGGCTGCGCTCTTAGCGGCTACTAGAGAGCTCTCTAAATCTGCAACTCTTCTTTCCGAAGAGCTGATACCTTCTAAGGCGTTTTCTGTTTCTTCCAAAGCCTTAACAAGCGTTGACGTATAGGTCGCACGGGCCTTATCTAAAGCAGCCTTCTTTTGCTCCGTGGTAGAAATCTGCTCTTTCCAGTTAAAGAGCGGCATAGAGAGGGCACCCACTAGAGCGGCAATTCCCGTACCACTCGTTCCTAAAGCGCTAATCGTCGCCGCTTGCGTACCGATGTTCCCGCTAATCTTAAGCGTTGGGAACCACCCTGTCTGCGCTTCATAAACTCTGTCGGAAGCGGCCATCACAGCGTATTCGGCCGATCGCATATCTGGGCGCTGTCTTAAGGTTTCAGCTGGGACACTTACTGCGATATTGCTTGGCGCAACAGGGATTGTGGCATTCGTCGCCGCGGCAATTTCTGAAGCATTCACGACGCAAAGTCTTGCCAAAGCATTGCGATACTTCGCGATGGAAGTTTCCGCAGAAGGAATCTTCGCACGAGAGGAGTCTCGTGTGGAGTTCGCTTGATCTACTTCACTCTGTGTTGCGAGCCCAGCGGCAAGGCGCCATGTGGCAATGTCCGCTGCCTCTTCATAGTTTTTCAGTGTCTCTTTTGCAATCGCAAGCTTTACCTCCGCGAGCCTCAAGTTAATGTAGTTCTGAGCTACCTCGGAAGCGACAGCAATCTTTGTATCTTCCACGGTCATCGCACTTGCGAGAGCTTCGCGATTAGCGGCTCGTTGTGCGGCGACGTTGCCACCCGCAAGAGAGAAGGACCAAGAGGCAGAGCCCCCTGCGGAATAGCTTTTTGTCGTTTCTCCATTACGACGGTTTCGGCTTGCTTCGCCCGAGAGACTTGCAGTCGGGAAAAGTTCCGCTGTCGCTTGATCAGAAAGTGCTGCGGCTGCACGAAGGTTTGCTAGCGCCGTACGTACATCCGTGTTGGAGGCAAGTGCCTTTTCAATGAGGTCAAAGAGAACTGGATCGTTCCACGCCTTCCACCAAGACTCAGCCACTTCAAGGCTCGGACCCTTTGCTTCTGGAACCGCGGCATTCCAAGAAGTACCTAGGGCGCTTTTTTCCTCTGCAGTCATCTCAGGAGCAACTGCGCAACCCGTGAGAAGCACCGCTGCAAGGGAAGCGGATAAAACTGTTTTTGAGAAAATCGGGATTTTCATCGTCTCATCTCAGAAAAGAATTCTTTATACGGAACACAATCTAATCCTTTCCAAGGTAAAGCCTGAACTTACTTACGTAAAGAAATGCAAAGATATGCTCCAACGCGTTCTTGCGCTACCTAAAAATACCTAATTTGTGCCAAGATTCTCGGTAGAAAAAAGAAAAGAGAGCGCGAAATGTGGTTTTCGCCCTCTTCTCTTCGGAGAAAGTCCATGAGTCTAGAAAATCCGAAAATTTTGATTGTTGATGACGACAAAGAACTTGTTACGCTCTTAACCGATTACCTTTCCTTAGAGGGTTTTAGTGTTGTAAGCGCCCCTGAGGGGAAGACGGGGCTTGAGCGACTTGCGGCCGAATCTTTCGATCTTGTTGTCCTCGACGTGATGATGCCCGGGATGAGTGGCACAGAGGTTCTTGCCCAAATTAGGCAAAAGTACGAGATTCCTGTCTTAATGCTCACCGGCAAGGGCGACCCCGTTGACCGCATCGTAGGGCTCGAGCTCGGAGCCGATGACTACGTGCCAAAGCCCTGCCCCCCGCGGGAACTCGTTGCCCGTATGCGGGCAATTCTCCGACGTGTGATGAATCCCCACAATGTAGCAAAGGCGGATACTCTTCGTGTCGGTCCCCTGCTTATTGACTCTGCACACCGAAAGACGTGCGTTGATGGGAAAGAAATCACGCTCACAGGTACCGAGATGGCTCTCCTACAGACCTTGGCGCAAAACGTAGGGCGCCCTGTTAGCAAAGCGGATATCTACACCAATGTTCTTCATCGCTCGATGGGCCGTTACGATCGCACTATTGATGTACACGTCAGTGCTATCCGTCGTAAACTCAATGAAGCCTGCGAAGGACGTTTTACGATTGAAAACATTCGCGGTATCGGTTATCAGTTAATCCTTAACGAGTAGCAAAAGAGGCTTTCCCTATGTCTGAAGCCAATAGTCCGAAAAGACGCCCGTTTAGCGGCATTTTTCTTACGCTCTTCACCGGTCTTTTAAGTGTCTTTTTACTGTTGGCTTTTTGCGTTTGGCTCTTAAGCGCAAGCTATCAGAAGTACGCCACAAGTTCCTTTGAATCCGTTGACTTTGAGCCACCAGGAACCCGAGCAGTTAGTGTTGCTCTCGGCATCGCTCAATGGGGCGGCCGCGATGTGCTCGTTAAGTGGTTAAACGATTCTGAGAGAAATAGACGCCCGGCTGTTTTTGTGCTTGATGCAAACGGCAAAGAAATCTCTAACCGCACCATCCCCGAGAAGGCTCTTAAACAGTTGCAAGAACCACAGACTGCTGCGCGTGTAACCCAAAAAACCGTTGCAGGAGAAAACCTTAAATTTATTGCGGTAAGAACCGATAAACCAAAACAACTTTGGGCGCATGCCTTCTGGCGCACTCCCTGGTGGGGTCACGCTCTCTTAGCGCTTCTCTCTGCCGCGATTGTTGCAGCATTCCTCGCCTGGAACTTCACAAAACCCATTCGTAAACTCGATTGGGCAATGCGTCGCGCCGCGGAGGGAAACCTTGGAGATCGTATTGCGCCGATTGTCGGCCATAACTATGACGAGATTGGTGACCTTGCTAAGCGCTACGACGCTATGGCTGAAAAAATCAATGGTCTCCTAGAAAGGCAAAAAACACTCTTTCACGATGTGAGCCACGAACTCCGTAGCCCACTAGCACGCATCGACGTTGCCTTGGCTCTTATTGAAAAGAACCCAGCGGATAGCGCCCGTGCTATTAAACGCATCGAAGCAGAAGTGGAGCTTTTGGATTCTCTCGTTGAAGCCCTTCTTACCTACGCAAGACTTGATGAAAACGCGCCAATTACCTTTGAAGAGGCAGACATCACTAGTCTCCTAGAGGCAATTGTTTCAGACGCAGACTTTGAAGGAAGCGCCAAAGACGTTCACGTCACACTCGATGCGGATTCTTCTTTAACTGCCAAAGTGCATATTGAGTCGATTTCGAGTGCCTTAGAAAACCTTATCCGTAACGCCCTGAGGTTCTCTAAGGCTGGAGACACAGTTCGTGTCTTCGCACACCGAGAAAATGCAGCAATTGTGATTCGTGTCCGAGACTCTGGTCCTGGGATTACACCCGAGGACCTTACGCGGATGTTTGAACCCTTTGCTCGCGGGAAAAATCAAGCAACGGGAAGTGGTTTTGGTCTAGGGCTTGCGATTGCAAAACGCGCTATCGAAAGGCATCACGGTACTCTTACAGCGGCAAACGTCGCACCACACGGCCTAGAGATGAAAATTACGCTACCCACAGCGTAGGTAGCGTAATCAGTTTCGTTTTCTAGATTTTCTTAGTTTCTGAGTGTGAACGTAACGGGGCCGTCGTTTGTGAGCGTTACTTTCATGTAAGCGCCAAACTCCCCCGTTTGGGTAACAAGACCACTCTTTTTCACCTCATTTACAAAGAGATTAAAGAGTCGTAAACCTTCGGCCGGTGGAGCAGCCGGTGTAAAACTCGGACGATTGCCGTGATTGGTATCTGCGGCAAGCGTAAATTGGGAAATCAGAAGTAACTCACCAGAGATGTCCGTAACGGAGCGATTCATCTTTCCAGCTTCGTCTTCAAAGACACGATAGCGCAAGAGTTTTTGCGCAAGAGCGATGGCCTTCTCATCCGTATCTTCCCTCTCTGCACAGACAAGTACCATAAGCCCCTTTCCAATCGCACCGATTGTCTTTCCTTCGATGTCAACGTGAGCGTCGGTGACGCGTTGTAAAACGATAATCATCGCTTTTACCCCTTTCTAGTGGACAGTAACCTTTGCCCAACGGCGCTTACCGACTTGAACAGTGTAGACCCCTGGCTTCAGGCGAAGTGCCCTGTCGCTTACGCGTTCCCCATCGATGCGAACACCACCCTGCTCGATGTTGCGGTTAGCTTCGCCGTTACTCGGCACGAGACCTGCTTCTTTCAAGAACCGAGCAACACCGATTTCTCCGCCTTCTGCCTGCACGGTAACCTCGGGGATATCCGTTGGCACGGCCCCTGCACGGAAACGGGCATTGAATTCAGCCTCCGCGGCATCGGCTGCCTTTTCATCATGGAAGCGCGCAATGATTTCTTTTGCGAGGGCCACCTTCGCATCTCTCGGATTACGACCGTTTTCGCATTCGCTGTGAAGTTTTGCGATTTCTTCGTTGCTCTTGAGGCTTAAGAGATCGTACCAGTTCCACATGAGGCTATCGGAGATACTCATCACCTTACCGAACATTTCGTCTGCGGTGTCGGTGATGCCGATGTAGTTATGCTTACTCTTACTCATCTTGTTGACGCCATCAAGGCCAACAA
>CAZHBC010000076.1:0-5998 GCA_964530715.1 uncultured Sutterella sp.
CCTATATCAATGCAACGGTTGCATTCCCACTGAAGCGTCACTTGGCTGACGGCACGCACGTGGGAAGTGCCCGAGGCGATGTTACGGTTTCTGTGATTTGGTAAGAACTTGATTAATCACAGTAGCAAAACATTCTGGAAAAAAGTATAAAAAATACAAAAAATGCAATTTGGGGAAAGAGAGAAAACCCATTGCATTAACCGTTTTGAATCGGCATAAATATGAATAAGATTTTTAAAGTCCTTTGGAATAAATCGCGTGGTCGTTTTGTTGTGACTAACGAGGAGCAACGCGCTTGCGGGAAAGCAAAGAGTGAAACGAAGACGGTCGCTTTTGGCGTTGCAGCTCTCTTAGGTATGGCTTCCCTTCCTGTAGCGGCAGAAATTACTGCTGCCGATGGATGGAGTCATACAACGATTACTCCTGCAACTGGGAAAGTTGTCAATGTCACAACAAATCACATCCAAGGTGACATTGGTATCAATAAATTCCAAAAGTTCACAGTTGATCAAGGAAACATTGCGAATTTACACGTTCCGACATCGGCCAATAACCTACTGAACTTTGTCAATGAATCTGTCAACATTAACGGCACTGTGAATTCCTTAAAGGGAAGTAATGTTGGTGGGAACCTTTACTTTGTAACGCCCAATGGCATGACCATTGGGGCTACGGGTGTCATTAACGCAGGAAGCCTCACGGCGATTGTTGCAACATCGAGTGCTTACGAGAAGTGGGCGAAGGTAAGTAGTAGTGGCACACTCGAAGCTGTCAATGCAGAGCTCCTTACGGATATGCGACATGGCAAAGTTTCACTTAACCCGACAGGCGTTATCACGGTTAACGGTAGCATCAACGCCGGCAATCGCATTGTCCTTGCCGCTTCTCAAGTGAACATTAACGCTGGTGCAACACTAACCAACGAACGTGCCTTAAGTGACTTTAAAACACTCGTCAATATTCCTGCTTCTGCAGGAATCGAGGCAGTATCTGCTGGCGTAGATGGAACGCTTGAAGCGAAGGAATCGACAGATGGGTCAGGCGATATCCTCCTTATTGCGCGCTCTGACATGACGGGGAATTCAAAGGTCTCGGTTAGTCCGGAAGTCAATGCGATTGTCAACATTGCAGGCACTGTTGAAGCGCGTGGAAATATCGGAGCGGGCGCCCTAGCAGGGAACGGCACTTACGACACAGTTAGTAAAGCATTCACATCAAGCTCCAATAGTAGCATTGCCACAATCAATGCGAAGGTGAATGTCTCTAGCACTGGCAAAGTCTTAGCAGATGGGAATCTAACTCTTAGTGCTGAAGCGCAGAACGTTGTCAGCCAAGGCGGCATTGTTCAAAGCATCAAGGATAAGTCCTTAAGCATTCTCGGCTCTCTTACTTCAATCAATGAAGCAGTTGACTACGGTAGCCTTACAACGCTCGCGAATGTTGATATTGCCCAATCCGCTACGCTTACCTCTGGCGGTGACCTCACTGTCAATGCGGTTTCTGCAACTACGCTAGAAATTGGCGCGAGCTTTTTTGCGGTCAAATTCTTAAATCTTTTAGAGTCTGTAGCAGATAAGATTCCTTCTGCTGCAACGGTGGTTGCTCTTACGGATTCCTCTTCAAACATCAATGTTAGGGGGAATTTAACCTCAGGAGGCTCTCTCACACTGAGTGCTCAAGATACGCTCGTTGGGAAAGCCACCGCTAGTGCTTCAATGGCACTCGCAGAGGACAGTAATCCAGCGCACGTTGCTTTTACCTATGCAAGCTTTAAAGGAAATGCCTCTGTTAACGTCGCGGACACGGCTCGCCTTAAACTTACGGGCGCTTCTGGGGCTACGCAAGGCGGGGCAGTTTCGATTACGGCGAAACGCACAAGCAGGATTGAAACAAGTGCCACAGCGAGTGTGGAAAAAGCGTCCTATGGTGCCATAGCTTTTAACTACACATCGCACGAGACGTCTTCCGCTGTCAACCTTAACACGGGGCTTGAAGGGCTTCCTGCGGAAAGCCTCACAATTCAGTCAGAAAACATCACGACAAGAGAAGAGTTTCAGTCGGAAACTTCTAGTGCTGCTGTTGATGGAGTTATGCATAAGCTCAAAGGTCTTGTGACAGCACTCTCAACGGATTTCCTCGCGGGCATCATGGGCGAGGCATCTAAGGGGATTGAAGATTCTTTTTCTGCAAAGAGCTTTAAGGCCGGTGGCGCGTTAGGCGTTATCACAGGTTCTCAGACTTCTTCCGTCGTTTTGAATGGCAGTAATGCAAGTAAAGCGTTCTCCTCGGTTGGAAATGTCCTCATTGAATCCACTTCTAAGAAAAAAGACCATCACTACCTTGTTAAGTCTCAGACGGCAGGTGTATCGGCCTCCGAAGGACAAGAGGAAGGAACACAGACTCAGGCAGCAAGTTCCATTGCCCTACTGATTCAAACCCATGGAGACAAAGATACGCTTGTCTCTGATGTGACTATTGGGGACAATCTTACGATTGAGTCGAGTGCAGGAGATCTCACAGTCAATAACGCCGTTGCTATCGAATACGATCGCATCAACGTGATGATTAAGGATGTTATTGACAAGGTAGCGGCTCTAAAGAGCCTTTATGGGAAGAATACCCAAGCAGGGGACACGGGGTGGACCACTGTCGATGAGGCTCTCAAGGATCTTCAAACAGCAACGACCACTGGCGAAAAAATCGAAAAATCGAAAACGCTTATGACGCGTGTGAAGGAGGTTTTCTCGAAGATCGGAGGAACTTTCTCTAACACTTATGGCCTCGTGGTTAACGCTGCTCAGTTCATACAACTGGATAGTTACGTAAATAGTTACGTAAGTGCTTCTGGGAAGTCAGATGCAGGTAAGTGGGAGGCGGCAGGTGCAATAGCAGTCTTAGTGCAGTCCACGTCTTCTAATCTTACGGTCGGAAAAGAGACAAAACTTCTTGCGGGTACTGCTGGCAGTAGCACGGGAGGAAACGTAACCCTCACGAGTGATAGTAAAAATGTCTCCGTTGCCTTGGGCGGCCACCTAGGGTCGCTTATGGGAATCGCTCTTCCCACAACGACAGACGGAAATTCCATTGGTGCCTCTATCCTCGTACAGTCCCTGCAAACGAATAACAATGTCACAGTACGCGAGGGCGCTACTCTTGAGGATAGAACACAAAAGGGCCTTGTAAAGGTAACAGCTCAAGACCGTATTGAAAACATTGCCATCGGGGCAAGCGGAGATTTAAGTAAGGGAAATATTGGAATTTCCGCTAACGTAGCGGTAGCTCTTTCTAATGGGTCAAATCGCCTTTGGATTGATGACGAAGCAAAGATTTCAGGTGGCTCTGTCACACTACAGGCAAATCGCAAAGATAGCCTACAGGCAGCCGTCGGTACCGCTAGCATCGGCTCTGGCGATCAGCCTTCTGCCAACACAGGGGCTTCTGTTGCAGTAAACCTTGTTACCCTCACCAATAAGCTTCAGATTGAAGATAACGATGTCCTCAAGGAGGGAGAGGCGAGTATTGGGACTTTCGCAGGCGAAATCACAGCTGCGAATGCGAGTGGTACGGGCGTTGATATCTCCGCACACGAAGACACAACGATGAATTCGATTGGTGTCTCAGGCGGTATCACGACTTCGGGCACGAACCCAGAGCAGGAAGAAGCTGATGAGCCTGATGATGCAGAGGATGAAAACCCCGGTTTCTGGCGTCGTGTCGGCAATTGGTTTAAGGCTAGGGCCAAAGATGCGGGAGAGCTGGTTTCTTCTGCGAAAAAAACTTTGCAGAAGACCTTCGAAAGCATCCTTACAGAGGGACCCAAGCAGGCGAATTCTGCAGGAGCATCAATCCGTAATGGCATCGCTAAGATTACTAAACAGAACTCTTCGAGTAACACTGCGATCAATAACAGTAAAGGAGCCGATGTTTTAGATGACAATGTCGCTGACAAGGTCGTCAATAAAGATGGCGAAGCGGATATTGCAGGAGAAAATGGGGCAGATCCACTTGCAGGAGATCAAGGTAAGCGCTTCCAGATGGGTCTTGCCGCAAGCATCGCTTGGAATAAGATTAATCTTGAAAACACCGTCACGATTAAGGCAGATAGCCTTACGATAAATACGCCAAAACTTAACGTTACAGCGGTAACCGATAAGTGGATTGGTTCTTGGACAGGGGCCGCAGGTATTAGCTACACCCGTTCGGAAAATGCACAGACTTCATCTGCAGCTGGCATTGGCGGCGCAATTGCTGTTAACTCTGGAACGATTACAAACAAGATTGATATCGCCGCAGTTACTGCAGGAAAGAGCATTGACCTTGGAACCGATGTCGGTGAAGTTAATATCCGAGCCTCCAACGACGGAACCATCATCGCTGAAGGGCTTTCTGCGGGAGTTGCCGCTTCCTCTCCTGAAGAGGGAGGAAGCCAGTACTCCTTTGATGCAAGCGTTAGTGTCAATCTTCTCACTGACACGGTGCGCGCCGATGTGGATTCTGTGAAGCAAAAGAGTGGAGGAACCAACAATATTTTCTGGAACCAGGCCGCTTGGTCAGGAGAGGTGCAGGTAACAGGTGGCACAGGTTTTGGTGCATCTATCCAAAGTGGAGATTCTTCCGCACGTTCTTTGGGGCTTCTTGCCGCCTATGCAGAAATCAATAACACGGTTGCATCAACACTCAAGAATTCGGAGATTCTTAGGGCGAGTGACCTTAAGGTTCGTGCGCTTTCTTCCATCACGCAGGTAACAACAGCTGTTGGTGCGAATGTTTCCACGGGAGATTCGAGTACTTCTCTAACAGGCGCAGGGGCTGGTGCAGTCTTTACCAACACGGTAACAGCGGGAATTGAAAATTCTACCGTCACTCTTCTTGATGGTAGCAATGCTCTTATCCTTGCAAGCGGCGTCACGCGGTCGGATGCAAAAGAGTTCACAGATCTTTCGGATTGGGAAGCCGAAGGAAACGCCGCTAATAACACCGCCTCTGAACTTACAAATACAAATTACTATCAGGATGTAACGCTCAAGACAGAAAAAGAGCAGGAAAAGTCCGCAGGTCAAAAGCTTTCCGCACTTGGAACATCCACAGGGATGTTGCAAACGACAGTTGCTCTTTCTGTCGCAGCAAGTAAAGGCGGAAGTTCTGGGGGCGCAGGCATTATCGTCAATAAGATTGATAACACCTTCACGACCTCTTTGAAGGGTTCGACAATTACGGAAGCTACAAGTGGTAATTTAGGCTCCTACACACAACGCGCAGAGTCGAATTCCACAAGTATTGCAGTGGCCACAGGCGTAGCCGCAGCGGTCGCTGGCCAAGGAATACAATTTGCCGCTGGTGGCTCTGTCGTGGTTTCTAACGTCGATCAGACGGCAACTTCTGTAGTGGACGCTTCAACAATCACCTCTGATGTTGTCAAAGTGGAGTCTGGCGACAAGGCAACAACTGTGAATGTCGCAGGCGAGGTCGGAGTTAGCCTGGGACAAAGCGGTTCAGGCGCTGGTGCAGCCGTTGTCGTGATGAATACGAACAACAAGGCTGAAATCGATGTTAAAAATAACTCTAAGGTGATTGCACCAAGCCTCACACTTGAGACGCTTAATAACGCACGCGCTTGGGGTGCAGCGGCTGACGTTACCGTTAGCAAAAATGTTGCGATTGGTGGGTCTGTCCTCGTCAATCGCGTAAAGAACGAATCAGCTATTAAAGTTAACGGCCTTACGGTGACGGATGCCACGACCGTTCTCTTTAACGCAAAGGACACAAGCGCCCTTTGGTCGCTAGCGGGAGCAGTGGCTTTCGGAGGCAATCTTGCGGGCGTCTCTGGCGCAGTGGCCTATTCGATTTCTGGTCGCGAGGATAGCCTCGGAACATCGATTGATGTAACGGATTTGACGCTTAACCGTCATGAGTCGGCAACAGCAGCGAATTTCCAATCTCTAGGAGAAGCTACAGATAACTTACATACGCTTGTCATTGCGGCTGGAATCTCCGCCAA
>CAZHBC010000077.1:0-5971 GCA_964530715.1 uncultured Sutterella sp.
TGGGATTCTCTTTTCGCATCGAGTTTCCTTTCCGATAAGAAAGAATTAGCAGAGCACTTTGGCGCTTTTGTCTCTTCGCCTGCCTCATGCATTGGCTCTCAAGTTGCATTTATTGCTATGACGGCTCTTGCAGTCGGAAGCGGCATTAATAAGGGAATCGAGCGCATGGGTAAGGTGCTGATGCCCCTTTTGCTTGTCATGGTGCTAGCCATTATTGTTTGGTCTTTGACGTTGCCGAACGCAGGAGCGGGGCTCAAGTATCTTTTTAGTTGGAACCCTGAGGCATTTAATATCCAAAGTCTTTTGATGGCGATGGGCTTTACGTTCTTTAGCCTTTGCGTCGGTTGTGGTTGCATGATGACCTATGGGAGTTATCTACAGAAGTCAGAAGATTTACCCTTCTCCTGTTCGAGCATTGTCATCCTGACAACGTTAAGTTCCATCTTGGGCGGTTTGCTGATTTTGCCCTCGGTCTTTGCCTTTGGACTCGATCCGGCGAGCGGCCCGAGCCTTACGTTTATCACAATGCCTTACGTCTTCGCACAGTTCTCCTTCGGCCAGGTGCTAGCGGTGACGTTCTATCTCTGCTTACTTTGTGCAGCGATTACAAGTTCAGTTTCTATGCTTGAACTCATTGTGGCGTTCTTAGTCGATGAACTCAATTTCGGTCGCCGTACCGCTTGCATCGCAAGTTCTGTTGCTCTAGCCCTTGTCGGGAGTCTCTGCGGGCTTTCTTTCGGCCCCTTGGCTGATTTCAAGATTCTCGGTCGAACCGTCTTTGATAACTTCGACTATTTCACAAGCAATCTGAGTCTACCCGTTGGAGGCCTTGTTGTCTGTGTCCTCGCAGGCTACAAACTCTGGCCAGAATTTAAGGCAGAACTCGCACAAGGGGGTTCCCTTAGTGAGACCACGCTAAAGATTCTTCGTTTCTTTATTCTCGTTGTTTCTCCGATTCTTATCCTCACGGTTCTCGTGACAGGACTCTAATCGGGTTAAGTTTCTGGGAATTGACCGACTTCGTTAGATAGCCCCTTCGAAGGCTTCGCGAAGTCGGTTTTTTAATCCCGTCTTTCGCTCGCTACAACTTGAAAGTGCCCCCTGCAGAGCCTCAGGAGAGGCAAAGATAGAAAGTTTTCCATAGCGCGTAATCCGGAAGTCCTTATCTTTGATGTCTTTAACACGGGTGACGGCTGTGTAGAGTAATTCATTTGTTAGCAGTGCAGTGGCTCCTCGCGTAGGTAGTAGCAGTGCAACATCTTCGTACTCTGAACCTTGCGACTTATGAATCGTAATGCCGAAAGCCGTTTCATACTCTGGAAGTCGACTCAATGCGATGCGTCGTCTTTCTTGGGAAGCGCCACTGAAGAGGACGCGGACAACGCCTCGGCTATCAGCAGGAAGCACAACGCCAATGTCGCCGTTATATAGTCCAACTGTGTCATCATTTTTTGTGACGATAAGGATTTCTCCAGCGCGGGTAGTTTTCTCAAAACCGTACTGAGTAAGCGCTTCTTTTAGAGCATTGGTTGCATAACGATTGACTGCATCGACACTATTTCGTCCTTTACGCGTTGCACAGAGCACTCTAAAACTCTGTGCGGCATCCCAAAGCTTGTCTTCATCGCGCGTAGCGAGTGCCTTGGCATATTCTCTGATGTGACTCTCAAGCCAATGCACAAATTCAGAAGGAAGTTCGTTTAGGACTTCTTCTTGGGTAATCTTTATTGCAACATCTTCCTTTGTTTCAAGTCCCAAGGCGCTTACAAGTGACCCAACGTAGCAAGAGACTTCTTCAGTTTGAAGTAGATTTAATGCGATGGGATTAGGTTGCGCTTCAGGGGTCCTTTCTGCGGCCTCAGAAGTTCTAGCGGGACTGTCGTTGCTCTTTTTTCTTGCAAGAGTATTAATTGCAGCCGCCATTTTGCCGATGCCACTCAACGGGTCAAAGCGGAAACTTTTCTTTAGTTCAGAAGCAAATCCGTATGCTCGACCGAGTTCACAGAGGTCCGCGAAGACCGATCCTGGTCCTACGGATTGAAGTTGGTAAGCATCTCCAAGAAAGATAACTTTTGTTCGTTTTTTATCTAGAACGTCTAAGAGCGTAGCGGCAAGACGCGCATCTAACATTGAGGCCTCGTCAAGTACGAATACATCACAGAGTAATGGACTATCTTTACTTGGGCGCTCCCCTGTTTCTTGCGGGGTGTATAGCCATTTGTGTAGTGTGCGGGCGGGGATACCATCGTTATCCTTCTTCCCAAGTTTTTCCCTTAGATGGGGACGCTCATCCGTAGCAGAGGTTTCGAGTGCTTCACGCATGCGGGCTGCGGCCTTTCCCGTAGGGGCTCCAAGATAAATCTTCTGCCTTGGATTCTCTTCGAGAAGTAACTCAAGGATAAGTGCGAGAGAAGAGGTCTTTCCCGTCCCTGGTCCTCCGTAAATCACGACAAAGGGCTTCGTGAGAGCAAGTTCAATGGCTCTCTTTCTATCGGGATCTTTTTCAATCTCGCTTATGTCTGCGATGGGGTGCCTCTGAGTGGCTTTTTGCGATTGGATTGCGAAGTCGTGAACGCATTTCGCAAGTGTTAGTTCTACCGCAAAATCTCGATTTAGATAGAGATTTTCCCCGTCTGCGAGGATAAGCGGAGGGAGGTTTTCTTCTAAGGAGCCTTTGTAGGAGTATGCAAGGCCATTGCCTGTGAGAAGCGCTGCATCCGTTTCCTTGATCTTCGCACAAAGCCCACCGTCAGCAAGACTTTCCTCGAGAGCCGTGAGACTTTCCTTGAGGCTTTGAGCCACTTCTTCCTTTCGAGGAAGATTAGAAGCGTCAAGAATGTATTCTGTCATTGCCGCGACAAAGGGCGTAGGAGCTCGGTTTTCAGTGGTGTTCATTGTTTTTCCCCTTTAGTCACTTTGCCAAAAGCAGAATCAAGGCGATTGATTGCCGTGCGTAGGTTTTCATCCATATCCATGCGATAGATTCCGGTTTCTTCTTCGTTTCCCGGCTCTCCTATGCCACGCAAGAAAACGTAGAGGGCTCCTCCAATGTGCCGCAACGCCTCTTCTTCGGATTCATAGACTTCCACAAGATAGCGCTTTAGTGCAACAAGGTAGCAGAGGGCTTGCAGTTTGTAGTTCGCTCCCTGCATAACCTTTTCCATTTCTTCGCGAGTGTAGTTCCCGCAGAAGTCTCGAGAGTGAAGCCCAAGAGGGTCTTCAATCTTGTTACTTTTCCAGTCGAGAATCCAATAGCGGTCTTCCTTGTCTTGGAAAACGAGGTCAATTTGTCCTGTGAGAAAACCTTTAAGTTTTCTCAGAGTAGGGGCTGAAGCGTCGTCAGCGTTTCCTTCCCTTTCAACCGTAAAGCTGTACTGCGGTAAATCTTTAAAGGTATCTTCAATTGTTTGGACGGTAAAGTCCGCGTTGGGAATGTTGGCTAGGAAATCTGCTTCTGCCACTAAGTTTCGAGAGAGCAAGATACTGCGAAGCGTTTCGCTTTCGGTAAACCGCGTATCTAATAATCTACGGAAAAGTCGCAACATCCACTCGCGGCAATAGTTTTCTGCAGAAAGCCCTTCGAGGATTCCAACAGCAGGATCGGGTTTTCTTTCTGGGTCATCTTCAATAGTTCCTTTTAGGTTCTGATTAAAAAGCCTATTGACGAGATGCTCAAGCCAATCGTTTCCTTGTAGCGTTGACTCTGGGAGGATTTTCGCTCTGTCAACGGCGGTTTCCATGGTCTTATGTAGGAAGGTGCCTGCAGCAGTGCCAGCAGGGAATGCAAGATACTCTGTATCTCCCAGGACATGACTTTGTGTGAGAGATCTTGAGATTGCCGTAAAACTTGAGCGTGTCCAGTTGCGATAAAGCGGTTGTTCTTCTGGAATGATTTCAGGAACCTTTTCTTTTAGAGACGCGGAAGTTTCAAGGTGTGTTTTATCGAAATCCTCTGCCAACTCTTTAATTTCGTGAGTTTCCGCGGGGAATGCGGCAAACACTCTCTGCATG
The DNA here is from genome assembly GCA_964530715.1 of uncultured Sutterella sp. Lineage (GTDB taxonomy): Bacteria > Pseudomonadota > Gammaproteobacteria > Burkholderiales > Burkholderiaceae_F > Duodenibacillus. Next base: position 4,012 of record CAZHBC010000077.1, read on the forward strand.
GAATCCATCTTAGGGTAGCGAGGATTTTTTGATAACGCTAAGAGATAGGGATTTTTGTCACAGGCAGAGTGTTTTCCTTTTTTAGAAATGCTAAAGGAAAGAGGAAGAACTAACCTATGGGAGGCTCGTGTCATTGCAACATAGGCCATGCGATAGGATTCTTGAGCGGTGCGTTTTTCGGTTTCTGCGTGCTTGGATTCCCCGTGTTCCTCCGGGGAGACAGTAAGGTGCCGAGCCCCGTTACCGTCAACATCTCGGAAAACTTGTTTCTTGTGTGTACTTATTATTTTTTCGGTGTAAGTTTTTCCTAGATAAACAACAGGGTATTCAAGTCCTTTGCTTTTGTGAATGGTAAGAATGTTGACAAGTGATGTGTCGTTATCAGGCCTCAAGGCTTCGGATTCATTGTTTGCGTCTGCTCTGTTTATTTTTTCTGTGAGCCACGCGAGAAGGCCCGAAAGGGAGTCTGTCTTCCTACATTGAGCCTCGAGTAATTCTAGAAGGTGCCTTAGATTGATAATTGCTCGACTGTTCCCTTCCTCGAGCATTCGTTGGAAGGTTGTGAAGCATTTTGCGGGATCCCTCTCTCGCATCAAGCGAAGGAAAACGGCATAAATGCCATAAAGCGGAATTTCTTTTGCTGCGCGAAGGAGAATTGCCTGCAGGTTTGAAATCTTTCTTTCGTCAGAAAAATCCTTTAAGGCATAACCGACGAGGGTGGTAGAGGCCGCGGTTTCATAAGCTTTGCGGTTCTTTGGGAATAAAACAGCCCGTAGGAAAAAGAGGATTTCAAGCGCTTCTTCTGAGTTAAAGATGCTATCCGTTGTTGGAAGACTTGCTCGGATGCCAAGCGCTGAAAGTTCTTTTACAAAGTCGTCAGCGACTTTATTTTGGCGGACAAGAATGGCGATGTCGCTGGGGCGAATGGGCCGTTCTTTCTCGGTTCCGTAATGGACAAAAACTGTGCCTTTCTTTTCGTAGTAATTGCCGCTCAATAGTTTGGCGATGTCATTGGCAATTGCTTTCGGTTCGTAACTGTAGGGATTGGCTTTTTCGTAGTTTTTTGTGCGTTCATCCTCATCTCCGCAGGCGGTCCATATTTCAAAAGGAGCGATAGCTTGAGCTTCCGTTTCTCCATCGGCAACAAACATGAGGGGAGGATTTTCGTCGCAAGAATCCACAGTTGTGGAGAAGGCCTCCTCTATGTCAAAAGAGGCAGAAGAGGAGAAAAACGTGTTTACAACCTTAACGAGATCGGGATTCGCCCTGTAGTTTTTGGAGAGACTTCGGATTTGGGCAACATCCCGCTTCGCTTGAAAGTAAGTATCAAGTTCTGCTGAGCGGAATGAATAGATTGATTGTTTTGGGTCACCGACGAAAAATACGGTTTTTGTCGGCGGGAACTTTGAAGATCCTTTATCCAAAAATAGCGTATGGAAAATTTCATACTGTTGCGGATCCGTATCTTGGAATTCGTCAATCAGTACAGCTTGATATTTGTTGCGTACAGCATCGATTACGTTAGATTTTGAAGGTTTAGATTTTTCCCTACGAAGTTCTTCAAGTAGATTGAGTAAAAGATCATCGAAGGTCATGATTTTGCGGCGCGCTTTCTCTTTGGCGAAGAAATCGGCAAAATCGACATAGGCCTTTTTAAACCAATCAGCAACCTCGGTAGAAAGAGTCATGTCTTTATCAAGAACTCTTACAGTAATGTTCTTCCGAGTTTCTCTTGTTTCGTGCGTAAGGCTAGAGAGTGCGTTTTTCCACTTTTTATGCGAAAGAATTTCTTCGAGAAGTTTGGGATTGTCTTTCGGCAGCCGCATGCGAAGGAATTCATCGAGCGCAGAGGCTTCAATATTTTCAGTTTGCTTGTTGTTGGCAAGTGTCCTTTCTGAAAAGTTCTCGCAACTCACAGAAAATTCCGCCAAGATTCTCTGCGCGAAACCATGAATCGTAT
>CAZHBC010000078.1:0-4513 GCA_964530715.1 uncultured Sutterella sp.
CTCATTTGGAATCCTGAGACAACCCCTAAGAATCTCGCGCGCATTAGTGAAACTCTTTTTGCTCGCAATCCGCAGTTAATGGACTTAACAGGAACCTTCACAGGGCTAGCAAAATTAAAAGAAATTCCTAGTCGCCTTTTTCTCGCCCTTCCGAAGGCGCGAATCTTCTCAGCAGTCTTTAAAGAAAGCGGCATCGCCGCCCTAGACCCCCTGTTATTTTCTGCTGCGATTAATGCTACGGACTTCCGAGAAGCCTTTAGAGGTTGCAAAGATTTAAAGCAAGTCCCCGCGGAACTCTTTCAGAGTAACGCCAAGGCTTGGCGTTTTGACCATGCTTTTGAAGATAGCGGTCTAAAGGAGCTTCCTGCGACGCTCTTTCAAGGCGCGATGAAGGGAGCGAGTTTTATCCGAACCTTCGCAGGCTGTCCCTTAAAGCGCGTCCCAGAGGGATTTTTACATGCAGTCGAACCCACAGAAGTTGACGGAATGTTCGAAATGAATTCAACAATCGAAAACGACCCGCTTAAAATAAAGGCCGCTCCGAGGTTCCCTGCATCATTTTTCTGGGAAATCCGCAATGCCCGTGGCATACCGACTTGCTCGGTGAAAGCTTCTTCCTCGCTAGAGGCGAAATCGGAATAATCGAAAAAGAGACTTATTATGAATATCTATCTTGTGTTGTTGACAGCAATTGCCCTGATGGTTTTTCTGATTCGTAAGCATGTTCCCATTGGGCCGGCAATTCTCTCTGGCGGCTTGCTTGTTTGGCTCGCTTTAGATATGCGACCCATCTCGCTCGTGAATGCCCTCAAATCGACACTTACGATGTCGCGAAGCTATGACCTAATCTTCGCCCTCTATTTTGTTGTCTGCCTAGAAATTGAGATGCGTAAAAGTGGCATCTTAAACGGCCTCGTTGAATACCTGCACCACCTCATCCCTTCCAAGAAAGTCACTCTCGCGGCAATGCCTGCGTTCTTAGGGATGCTCCCCTCGATTGGTGGGGCACGCTTTTCCGCACCGATTGTTGAGGCAGTAGCCACAGGACAAAACATCACTGGTGAAAACAAGGCAATCATCAACTACTGGTTTAGACACGTCATGGAGTTCGCTAACCCGATTGTCCCTGGCATCCTTCTAACCTGCGCAATCGTTGATGTGCCGATTAGTTCGGTTATTTTGCACTTACTTTGGATTAGTGTCCTTATGACACTCATCGGTTGGTTCTTCTTTGTATCGCCACTGAAGATTGTTGAACCAGAAATAGAGCCCTCTCCCGCAGAACTTTCTAAGTATCGCGTGGACTTTATCCTCGCACTACTGCCGATTTTTGGCGTATTTGCCATTTCGATGTTCTGTGGACTCCCGGCATCGATTTCGATTTTCATTGTCGTCGCCCTGCTCTACCCGATCCTTCGTGCCCTAGGGAGAGCTGTTAGCTTAAAAGATATCTTCTTGGGTGCCGTTGAATTTAAGCTCCTTCGCGACGTGGGTCTTATTCTTTACTTTATTCAGCTTCTTGACGTAAGTGGCGTTCTCAGTCAGATTGTTGCTAGTTTCCATGCCTCTCCCCTGCCACTACCTGTAATCCTTGCCTTCATTAGTTTCTTAATTGGGATGCTCACTGGCCTGTCCCAAGGGCACGTGGCAATGATGATGCCGATTGTCGCTGCAGTTGCGCACGGTTCTTTGGACTTAATTGGTCTTGTCCTTGTCTTTGGTGTTGGCGGACAGATGGTCACCCCGACGCATGTCTGCTTGATGGTCTCTCTAGATTACTTTAAAGCCGATTTCTTTAAGACCCTCAAGCCCTGCATCGTTGCAGAGGCACTTTTACTTGGGATTTTCTCCGTTGTAAGCTATTTCACGTGGGCCGCCTAATTTGTAGGGCACAAAACCAACTCACGCGTAGCCCCTTGGTTTTGTGAGGTAAGTTTCAGCTTTGTATGAGGCTGAAATTTACCGCCTAAAGAAATGGCGTCATGTAGATTGGCAAGTAGAGAATACCTTCTTTCTCTGCGAGTTCCTTTGTACAGATCACTACTGGCTTGGAAAGTATTTTCTTAAATTTCTCGCCAAACACATCAAGTGACCAGTGGGAGCGGATTACCGAAGACTTTGCCTCTATCGGCATGATTTTCTTTCCACCACGGATCAGAAAATCGATTTCAACCTTTCGCATAGCGTACTCTGGATGCGGCTTCGCATAAAAGAAAAGCTTATGCCCTTTGGCACGGAGCATTTGTGCGACGAGATTCTCAAAGAACATCCCTTCGTTAATATTGAGTTTTTTGTAGAGGATTGCCTGCAAAATCTCCTTAGCCACATCGATTCCGCCTTCTGTGGCTAAGGCAACTAGTAGTCCAGTATCCGCCAAATAACACTTCAACCAAGTCCTATCTCGACTCATTTCGAGAGCAAAGGCCGGTTCTTCTGCGTTAAAACACAAGTTGACTATTTTGGAATCAGAAAGCCAAAGGAAGGCTTCTTCGTATTCGCGCATGCGGGCGTTCTTCTCAAGACTAGCAAGCTTAAATCGCTTCTCGTGACTAGAAAGCGCGCTAGGAATCCCGTCAAAGATTGAACGTACTTTGAGATCGTACCCTCCTGCATACTTGCCAATGTCGTCACGATAAAGCGTGAGAATATTTTTTTGAATCTGTCGTGCTGCTAGCAAATCTTTGTTCTCCGCATAAGAGCAAACGACCTGCGGCATACCTCCCAAAAGGACATAGAGACGCACAAGCTTTATCATTTCTCGATGTAGCGGTTCTCCGATTGGTTTTCTTTTTTCAAAGCACTCTGCAAGAAAATCATATAGCCTACTTTTCCCAAGCGCCCACATAAATTCTTCAAGGTCAAGGGGACAAAGTTCAACGTGCTCTTCTTCGGAAGGAATCAGAATATCCTTAACATTGTGACGTATGCCAATGAGAGAGCCTGTTTCGATGACATCGTACCGGCCATCCGCAACGATGTGCTTAACAAGTTGTCGAGCTTCGGGGAAAAGTTGAACCTCATCGAAAACAAGACAAGATTCTCGGGGAAAAAGTTCTGTTCCAAAAATTAGCGAAAGCTCTCCGAAAAACACATCAAGATCAGAACTACTTTCAAGAAAAATTTTTCGGACGATTTCGTTAGGTCTAGAGAAATCGATATAAAGAAAAGAGCGGTATTCTTGCTTTGCGAATTCGCGTGCTAAGTAGGTTTTCCCAACGCGGCGCGCCCCTTCAATGAGGAGGGCACTTTTGCCTTGACTACGTTCTTTCCAATGCAAAAGTTTTGCATAGAGTTTTCGCTTTATGTTCACGGTAAACCTCGCTTCTTTATCCCAGGACACTCTTCACAGAATTTGAGGTTATTTTAACGCGATTCCTCACACTTTTTGTAGTTAAATTTTCTAGAATTCTCACACTTTTCGAGTTAAAAAGTTGTGGTTTTCTCACAGTTTTTGAGTTTCCAAGAAATTCGTCTCAAAAAAAACAAGCTTTTACTGTTCTGCTACACCACCCTCCCTGAAACAAAAGAACGGACTACAAGCCCGTCCCTAGAGAAGATCTTTTCTTCAAAGCAACTAAAGAGTCTTCATCTGAATATAGGTGAAGTCCTCCGCTTCAATTGCCTTACGGACTTCCTCTTCAATAAGAGGCTTTTCCGCTTTCACAAAGGCACACTTTTGCGCGAGATCAACCTTCACTTCCTCTACACCGCTTAGTGCGGAAAGCGCCTTTGTCACTGCCCTTGCACAGTGCTCGCAAGCCATTCCTTCAATACGAACAGAATACTGCATAGTTTCTTTCTCCTGTAAAGACAAATCATCCGAATAGCTTCTATCGATATCGTCGGACTCTAAGGGTCCTGGCGACCATGTAAAAAGACGGAGTGCGTTTGAAACAACGCAAATCGAACTTAGACTCATTGCGGCCGCGGCAAACATAGGACTTAATTGCCAACCAGTCACTGGATAAAGGAATCCAGCCGCAAGCGGAATGCCTAAAACGTTATAGAAAAACGCCCAAAAAAGATTCTGGTGGATATTACGCATCAGTGCATGTGAGAGTTCAATTGCAGCGCCGATATCCGGTATACGGTTACTCACAAGAATCACATCTGCAGAATCCACGGCAACATCAGTACCTGCACCTACGGCCATACCAACATCGGCCTCAACGAGAGAAGGCGCGTCATTGATACCGTCTCCGACAAAGAGCACGTGGTGTTTCTCGCCTTTTAGTTTCGAAATGAGAACTTGCTTACCCTCGGGCGTCATTGCACCAAAAGATTCATTTAATCCCAAACGTTTCTTAACAAACGCAAGCACACCCTTCGCATCACCACTTGCTGCAATCGTTTGGATCTTATGGGCCTTTAAGTGCGAGATAAGAGAGGCCGCTCCACTTCTTAACTTGTCGGCAAGATCAAAGCGGGCGATGATTTTCCCATCGACTGCAACATAAAGTCTTGTGTGCCCCAACGTGTTCTGAGCATCATAGAGGTACTTTTTCTTTGTCTT
>CAZHBC010000078.1:4613-5881 GCA_964530715.1 uncultured Sutterella sp.
ATTGCCTGTGCGTTCTTAAAAAAGACTCCCTGCTGCGCGGCGAGAGTGCTTCCAATCGTCACAGCAACGGGTGTGGCAAGCCCCAACGCACAAGGGCAAGAAATCACTAGAACGCAAACCGCACTTACAAGAGAAAACTCCACACTGCGTCCCAAAGCAATCCAAAGGCAAAACGTTGCTACTGCTACGAAAAATACGAAAGGCACAAAGAGAGCACTCACCTTGTCGGCAATGCGTTCAATCGGAGCCTTAGATTCTGAAACCGCATCAACAAGGGCGAGGATCTTAGAGAAACGGGTCTCGGAACCTGCCTCCGTCACACGCATGCGGAACCACCCTGAGGTCACCTTCGTCGCGCAGGAAACTTCGTCCCGCGTTTTCTTCAAGCGCGGAAGACTTTCTCCTGTGAGAATTGACTCATCGACCTCCGCTTCGCCTGAGAGGATTTTCCCATCCGCAGGAACTGCCTCACCAGCGCGAACAACGAGGGTATCACCAACAAGAATTTCAGAGGCTTCGATACTTTCTTCTACGCCATTACGAAGACGGACTGCTTTCTGCGGAAGGCTTTGTGCAAGGCCTTCGAGCGCAGCGACGGATTTATCCTTCGCTCTCCCCTCAAGCCACTTGCCGATTCCAACAAAAGCATAAATCATCGCAGAGGAATCAAAATAAAGGTCTTCTAGCGTCTCCGCTGTGATTCCTGCGCTTGAGACCTCTGCATTAATTAACACTGCAAGGCTATAAAGGAACGACGCAGTTGAACCCATCGCAACGAGAGAATCCATCGTTGGAGAACGAGAAAAAATCGCACGAAAACCACTTAACCAATGGGATCGATTTGCAAGAAGAACCGCAAGAGCAAGGACTGCTTCAAGGAAAGCAATACTCTCGGGAGCTAAACCAAAATTTCCACCAAAAAATGCCGCGACAAATAAAGCAATCGCAAAGAGAATCGTCTGAACCAAATCTGCGCTTAACATCCGCGGGATGCGATTGACTTTCTTCTCTTCCCCTGGGCGACGCAAGCCGTACCCTGCTTCGCGCACAGCTTTAAAAAGTGCTGTCTCGTCGAAAACGGTTTCATCGACCTCAATGAGGGCTGTTTTACGCAGTAGATTGACATTAGCCTCTCGCACACCACAAACGCCGCGCGCTGTGCGAGTAATACGTGCGACACAGGCCGCACAACTCATTCCGTCGACAAGATAATGGTACTGAGTCATCTGTGCTGGTTGTTTTTGGGAACTATTCTCATTTGTGAAAAA
>CAZHBC010000079.1:0-5860 GCA_964530715.1 uncultured Sutterella sp.
TTGGTCCCGTGGAAAAGACAGCGGTCGTTTTCTTAGCTGCGCTTCCCTGTGGCGTCAATGTCTACTTGATGTCTAGAACTTTCCACTCGATAGAAGCTGAAATTGCAGATGCAATGCTCTTTTCTACAGTCATTGCCGCAATAACTATGCCGTTCGTTGTAACGCTTCTACGCCACTTGGGTTAAGTGTGTTAGCGCCGCATCAGATCAAGGGAAATCGGGGTGTGGGGATTTTCATAAATTTTTGAAAAAATTATGAAAATCTCTTAGCATTTTGCCTTCGAACAGTAACGATTTCTTTTGAAGTTTTATGGCACATCCAAAGCACACAGTCCTTGCGATTTCTTTTCTCTCTACTGGACTCTTTCTTTCTGGTTCGCTTCAAGCCGCACCTAATGAAGAACAAGACTTAGGAGAGGTTCTTGTCACAGCTGAAGAAGCCCGCAATCCCGTAGCGCCCGTTACAGATTCCCTTGCGCAGCAGAAAAATGTCCTCACGCGCGAGCAGATTGAAAATCAGGCCGCGACCGACATTAACCACGCTCTTGCGATGATTCCTGGGGTTCTCACACGCTCTGACACGATGATTGGCGGCCAAACAGGGCACGGTATTTACGTTCGCGGGCGTGGGGCAAATCACCCGAGCCCAGAGGTTGCAATTACCTTTGACGGAGCCCCTCGCATGGGAGCTCTCTACGGACAGAGCCTCTTCGATGGTGTGAGTCTCGGTAGTGTTGAGTCCATTGAAGTGAGAAAAAGCCCACAGCCCTCTCAGTTTGGTAGTGGCTATGCGTCGGTGGATATGAAGGCCCGTAAGATGACGCGCGAAGGAACGGCGGCATCTTTGGCTCTCGCAGGCGGCTCACACGAGACATTCACGGAAGAAGCTACCGCTGGCTACAAGAAGGGCGACTTTGATATCTATGCCTCTCAAAACTGGTCAAGCACCGATGGCCACGTCTCGCACTCTCGTGCGCAGCAACAAAGTTATTACGTTAATGGCGGTTGGCAAATTAACGAGAACTATGAGTTAAGGCTTCTTGCTAATAAGACAAAAGCGCAAACTCTTCAACCGAATACGGAAGGCGGAGCCTCTTCAGAAGAGCGTTACGACACGGATACAAGTTTCTTCACGGCTACGCTCAACAACCAGTTTGATACCGCTGACGGTTTTGTGAAGCTTTACTACAACGACACGGACTACACCTTAAGAAACGAAGTTTCCTCTAGTGGAGCTCTTACGACATCGGTTCAGTCTGCAAAACTCTATGGCTTAAGGGCTAAAGAAAACTGGCACTTAGAAAATACCACCCTTAGTTTGGGTTTTGACCTAGATAGAACGGAACTCTCTAATAAGAGCCGCGTCAATGCGACAGGCGCTACAAATTATTGGGATTTTCCAGATATCACGCTCTTTTCTCCCTACATGAGTGCTTCTCACGACTTTGCGCTTGGCAGTTGGACACTTACGCCTTCTGCCGGGTTGCGTTACTACCAACATAGTGAATTTAAGGATGTGTTAGCGCCTCAGGTGGGCTTCGTTGCAAGCACTGGAATTTTCCGTTGGAACGTTAACTATGCTCGTGGTGTGAATTACCCCTCGGCTGTTGCCCTGCAAGGGTATGTGCGGCGTGGAAGTTCACAGAGTGGCCTTTGGGGAGATTTGAAGCCTGAGGTTGTCGATCACTACGAAACAGGCGTTGGACTGCAGTTTAACGAGACGGATTCTGTGAACCTTACCGTCTTTCACGATAAAGGGAAAGATCGCTTCCGTGTTTATATGTATGGAGCAGCAAAGCCCGTGTGGAACGATCCAATTGGTCGCTATAAGGTAACAGGCGTTGAAGCAAGTGCCCAGGCTACTTTTGCAGACTGTGTTGATGCCTTTGCTGCCGTTACCTATATGAAAGTTAGAGCCAAGGATCAGAGTGGCACAACGACAAGTCACATGCCGTACTCTCCGAAGTGGACCGTGCAGGCAGGCGCTACTTGGCGCATGACAGATAAGTGGAAGTTCTATGCGGATGCGCAGTACGTTGCAGATCTTTGGAGTGGCACGAACGCAAGACCGCAAGGATTTTCCTATGCTTCTGGCTCAAAGAAGCTCAAAGACTTCCTCCTTGTGAACGCCAAAATCTCTCGGAAATTTGAAGCGCCTCAGGGGTTACCGAAAAAGGGTGAAGTCTACGTAGCGGTAAACAATATTCTTAATCGCGACTATGCGTGGGATGCCGGCTACCCGATGCCAGGAATCACGGCTTTCCTTGGAGTGAAATTCGAACTATGACACATGTAGTGCAAGAGCCGCTTACGGAAGCGGAAGCGAAGAAACAGCAAGAAAGGCGCGATTATTTTGATGCGCATGCTGCTGGGTGGGAAGAAAGAGGCTATCCAGCCGCTGTCAGAGAAAGACTCGCGGATCTTGTTTCTACTTTTGACTTGCAACCTGGAGAAAAAGTCCTTGATGTTGGTTGCGGCGAAGGTGTTCTTGTTCCCTATCTTTTAGAGAGAATCGGAAAAGATGGTTTCATTGTGGAACTCGATAATTCGCTGGAAATGCTAAAGGGCGCAAAGAAGAAGTCCCATCGTCAGATTCAATGCGTTTGGGCAGGGATTGAAGCCGCGCCCTTAGTCGATGATGATTTTGATAGGGTTATCTGCTTTGCTTCTTTTCCGCACTTCGCTAGTCCCGAGAAAGCTCTTAGAGAAATTCATAGGCTTTTAAAGGCCGAGGGCACTCTTGTAATTGCGCACCTAATGAGTCGAGAGGAAATTGCTCGCCACCACGCAAAGAGCGCAGTGGTTCTTGGAGATGAATTGCCAGATAAAGATGGGATGACAACACTCCTTCAAAAGACAGGTTTCACTCTCGTAACGCTTGAAGATCGCTCGGGGCGTTATCTCGTTTTAGCGAAAAAGGAAGGCGCATGATGATAAGTCGCCGCAATGTATTAATCGCAACGAGTGTTCTCTCACTGTTTTCTTTTCCAGGCATTCCCCTTGCAAAAGAAAAGAACTCTTACCTTTTGGGATCAACACTTATTGACGATATTGTGCGGGACCTTTTAGGAGAGGACGTTGATACACGAATTTTGATTGCGGGGTCAGCTTGCCCTGGACACACGGATCTTAAGGCTGCAGATCTTGTCTTTGCTATCCACGCCGATGGCCTCATTGTTCATCCAAGACAAAAAAGCCAACCTATTTTGACTCAGATGGTTGCAACGCATCCCGAACTCGCAAAGAAAATCTACGCAGTTGATATCGGAGGAAGTTGGCTTATTCCTGCTACGCAAAAAGAAGCGAGTGAAGCCGTTGCAAAGCTTTTGTGCGTAAACCAAACGAAGGCTTTTACGAAAAAAGTTGAGGAAAGACTCAGAGAAAGACTTACTCGCATTGATGCTCTCGAAAAAGAACTTCAAAGCGTAAGGAACCGTTTAAAGGGAAAGGCAGTAGTTTCTGCCGCAATGCAGGGGGATTTTGCTCGGTGGTGTGGGCTTGAGGTTGTTGCAATCTTTGGCGCAGCAGACGCAATCGATCCGAAGACCCTTATTCAAATCGTTAAAAAGGCCCGCAAAGATAAGGCGCTCGGGGTTATAGAAAACCTTCAAAGTGGAAAGGAGGCGGGGCGCCCCATTGCAGAGGAACTTTCTATCCCGAGAGTTGTGCTTTCTAATTTCCCGCAAACAGACGAAAATACCCCTGATTATTTTTCTTTAGTTCGAGAAAACGTCAAGGCTCTTCTTAAGACGTTCGGAGGTTAGTCCTGTGGCAGGAGCACCCATTTCCCGCTTAGAAGAAGTCTCTGTTTGCTATGGCGCGAAAGAGGTTCTTCACAATATCTCGTGGGAAGTTCACGCAGGTGAATTTTGGGGACTCATTGGACCGAATGGAGCAGGGAAGTCCACTCTTCTTGGTCTTTTTAACGCCATGACAGAAAAGAGTTCTGGTGCGGTTTACTTTGAAGACACAGAATTAAATCCCTCAAATCTTCATGAATCTCGAAAGAAGATTGCCCACGTCTTTCAGATGTTGGAAGTCGACCCTCGTATTCCCATCACTGTTTTTGAGACAGTTCTCGCGGGGACTTATTCAAGACTAGGACTTTTTAAGAGGCCAGGCGCAAAGGAAAAAGAAGCCGCACTTTGCGCCCTTCGGCTCGTTGGGATGCTCGACGCAAAAGATGCGCTTTTAGGAAGGATCTCAGGCGGTCAAAAACAACGTACTGCAATCGCTCGAGCCCTAGTGCAGGAGCCAAAATTAATGCTCCTAGATGAACCAACAGCTGCTCTTGACTGGCAGGCACAGCGAGACATTCTTGACCTCATTGGGAAACTACAGCGTTCGATGGGATTAACCGTTGTGATGGCCACACACGACCTCAATGCTGTAAGTCACATCACAACGCACACGGCAATGCTTAAAGAGGGAAGTTTGATTCACCTTTCTACTACTGCAGAAGCCATGCGTAGCGACGTCTTAAGTACGCTTTATGGAACTGCGGTGGATGTTTTTGAACACAATGGCCGCAAGGTTGCGCTCTTTTAAGGGGTAAAAGAAGAACATGTTTGAACTTCTTGACTTCGAATTCATGCAACGAGCGCTTCTTATGGCAGTTGTCTCAGGCTTTGCTTGTGGCCTTCTTGGCGTATTTGTTGTTCTTTTGCGGATGAGTTTTATTGGAATCTGTGTTTCTCACGCCGCATTCGCTGGTGCCTTGATTGGCCTTTGGCTTGGATTTGCTCCCGCTCTCTGTGGCTTTGTGGGTTCCGTGGGGGCTACGGCTTTTATCGGCACTTGGAGCCGTAAATTTCGGGTTTCTTCCGATACGGTTGTAGGTGTCGTTTTCTCTGTGATGTTAAGTCTTTCTATGCTTGTCCTTGGGATGCTTCCTGGGTCACGTGCTGAAGGCTTGAACTTTCTTTGGGGAAATCTCTTAACTGCAACGACAACTGACCTCATCGCCATGACAGGGTGTTCAGTCGTCCTCTTGGGCTTTATTTTTCTTTTCTTTAAAGAAATCCAAGCCGTGATTAGTCAGCGGGATGCAGCAGAAGCTAGCGGCATCCCTGTGAAGGCGCTTTCCATTGCGATTTTGCTCTTGATGGGATTAGTGATTGCCGTTGCCTTAAAGGCCGTGGGGGGCGTGCTGATTTATGCTCTTATTGTGACGCCAGCGGCTACGGCACTACAGAGCGTTAAGACACTCAAAGGGATGTTTATTCTTTCTGCCGCATGGGGTGTTACGGCTAGCGTCATTGGGCTTGTTTTGGCGTACTACTTATCTCTCCCAACAGGTGCATCGGTTGTTCTTACGGCAACGGTCTTTTTGATTCTTGCCCGTGTTTTCACAAAGAAGGACGCTTAGGAGATGAAAAAGGGTTTTCGCCTACAGGTCTCTTGCCTAGTTGTGGTCCTTCTTTTGCATGTTGTGGCCTTAAAGGCATTTGAAGCTATTCCAAGCAAAATTTCTCAAGGTGCAAATGCCCTCTTTTTTGAAGTTGTTGGCTTGAGGGTTATTGAAGAAAGTCATGCTGCAGAACCTGTAGAACTTAAAGAAGAAAAAGTTACACCGCCCACGCCAAGAAAGCTTGAGAAAAAGCTAAAGGCGCCCGTAAAAGAAAAGGTAGAGAAGCCTAGAACTGAGGAAAAAGAACCCTCCGCAGAAAAGAGGGCGGAAGATTCTCAAAGAAAACTTTCTTCAGCACCAGATTTACTTCAGGGCACGGCTGAAGAGAGACCCGCTGTGGCGGCGCGTCCCGTCTATGCGCCGAGACCCATCTATCCAGAAGAAGAAAGGCGGCGTGCTAGGGAGGGTGAAGTGAAATTAGCCCTCCTTGTGAGTAAAGAGGGTCGTGTAT
>CAZHBC010000080.1:0-5794 GCA_964530715.1 uncultured Sutterella sp.
CGACGATGTTTGCTAAGGACGCTGTGAAGTATCTTTCGAAGTTTTCAGAGATTGCTAAAAAGGTCGAAGGCGTGGTTAAATCAATTGCGATTTCTTACCGCGGTAGTTGGGCCGTAACGTTACAGACCCCTAAAGAGAACACACTTCGCATTGAACTGGGACGTGCGACAACTTCAGACGTTCTCTTCGATAGACTTAGTCTAGTATTGGAAAACTACAGTCGTGTCTGTGAGACACTTGCGGCCTGCCCACAGTTTGTTGACGCCCGTTATGAGAATGCTTTTGCGGTGCGCTGGCCTCATGTAAAGCCCGCGACCAAGACAGAGAAACAAGGGGACATCTGATGCAGGATACACAGCCAGAAAATGTCATTGCGGCAATTGATATTGGAACAAGCAAGGTTGAGGTTGCTGTCGCCGATGTCAGTGTCCCTGATCAAATCGATGTGATTGGTATCGGGAATGTCCCCTCATACGGCGTTGAGTTAGGCTGCATCAAAGACGTGGAACTTGCCGTGGAAGCAATACGGAAAGCTGTCTCTGAAGCAAGTGAAACGGCAGCAACACCGATTACACACATCACCGCGGCTCTCACAGGAAAGGGCCTTCATTGCATCAATAAGGTTGGAAAACTTGTCCTCGCGGGCGACGAAGTCACGGAAGAAGATGTGAAGACCGCGACTAAGCTCGCGATGATTTTCGATGCGAAGGTGCACGACGTGGACACAGCGCCAGAACTTCGTAGCGAAGATGATATCGTCGTGATGCATTCGATTAAGGGTTACACAATCGATGACGATGACACGATGATTTCTGACCCCGTGGGGATGGCGGGCTCTGTCTTAAAGGCGCATGTGCATCTTGCGATTGGCTCTGAGAGCATCGCTCTTAACCTCATTAAGTGCATCCGTAAGGCAGGACTCGATGTCGATGGCGTTGTGATGCAACCTTGGGCTAGTGCGGCAAGTTGCCTTACGCCAACGGAAAAAGAGTTGGGTGTCATCCTCCTTGACTTTGGAGCGGGAGCGACGGATATTGCCTGTTTTCACAGTAACGAAATTCAGTACACGGCAGTCTCTCCTGTCGGCAGTAACCTTCTTTCTCGCGACATTGCAGCAATTATCGGAAGTTCCTTAGATGATGCCGAAGAGATTAAGAGAACCTATGCGCATATCGGTGTGCGGGAGAATGACGCTTTCACGAAAATTCGCTTTACGCATGAAGCGAGTGCTTCGGAGCGAGAGGCCACTTGTAGTGAAATCGTGCGTATCGTCGAGCAGAGAGTAAAAGAAATCTTGGAACGCATTGGGGCAGAACACCTTGCGCGGGACAATTGGTTTGGTCGCGCTGCAAGTGGTGTTGTTATCACGGGTGGAATGGCAAAACTCCCCGGGTTCCCTGCCCTTGTTAGAAAGTACTATGGATTACCCGTTCGTGTGGGAGAACCCCTTATGGTGCATTCGACGCGATTTTCTCTCACAGATCCCGAGGATGCCACAGTGATGGGAGTACTCTCGGAGGCAAGGCGTCGCAGAGACACGGGTAGTCACCAGGTCATCCATAAACATACGGGTATCACTGGGTTCTTACGTAATGTCTTCTTTGGGGAGTTTTACGACTAGAAAAATAAACCCTCCTGACAATTGCTTGTCAGAAGGGCTATGAAGATGGGGTGGGAGATGGGACTCGAACCCACGACAACCGGAATCACAATCCGGGACTCTACCAACTGAGCTACACCCACCATTAATTTTTTTGGCCTGCCCGGCAGGATTCGAACCAGCGACCCTCGGCTTAGAAGGCCGATGCTCTATCCAACTGAGCTACGGGCAGTTTTTTAACCGTATAGACTGCTTTGGTCGGGGTGAAGAGATTCGAACTCCCGACATCCTGCTCCCAAAGCAGGCGCGCTACCAGACTGCGCTACACCCCGCAAGAGTTGGGGATTATAGCAAAGGAATTCGACCTTGGAAGAAGTTTTTTTCTTTCGGGCAAAAAGACAGAAAAGTGCGCAATTTTTTTGAAATGTTTTGAGTTGTGTGATGGATTTTGTAGAAACTGCGATGTGCCTTTCCTCAACCTTAAGATTGGAAGAGGGGTACCCTGAGGCTTGGGAAGCTCCTATCAAACGCTTTTTTGAAAGTCCCGAAGGGAAAAATCTCGTCGGTTTCCTCCGAGGGCGTATTAAAGAAGGTGTTCGCATTTTCCCCGTGGATCCTTTTAGGGCTTTGAGGCTTGTAGCGCCAAAAGACGTGCGTGTTGTAATCCTGGGTCAAGACCCTTACCACGAAGTAGGGCAGGCAACAGGACTTTCCTTTGCCGTGCCTTCAACTCTTAAGAAGTTACCCCCTAGTTTAAAAAACATCTTTAAAGAGATTGCCAGGGAAACGGGGCGCTCCCTCAGGATTAATGGAGATTTATCAGACTGGGCAGAGCAGGGCGTATTGCTACTAAATAGCTCTCTTACGGTAGAAGAGGGTCGGGCTGCCTCGCACGCAAAACTTGGCTGGGAAGCCCTAACCGATGCAATCCTTATCCACCTTCTGAAGGTGAAAAGGCCCCGAGTCTTTTTACTTTGGGGCGCTCATGCACAGGCAAAAGAACAGTTAATCCAAGAAAATAGCCTAGGAGAAACGCTTATTTTGAAGGCAAATCATCCTTCGCCTCTTTCTGCCATGCGGGGTCCTGCGCCATTTATCGGTTGCGGTCACTTTCTAGAGGTAAATCGCTTTTTATCCAAGCACGGAGAAGAGGAAATCCTTTGGGCAAAAAGCGACGGGGAACTTCCCTTTTAAAAAATTCTAGAAAAACCTATTTTTCTTCGTGAAAAGACGACCAAAATAGTCGATAATGTGCCATCTAGTTGTTTTGATTAGTTGAAAACCCAATACGTGGTGTTTTTGGCGCACGAGGAAGAGCAATGTCTTTGCACATGATTAATGATCAGCCGGAAATGTTTAACGCAGTCATCAAGGTCATTGGTGTCGGTGGCGGTGGTGGAAACGCCGTCGAGCACATGATTGACAATGAAGCGCGCGGCATCACGTTTATTGCAGCTAACACAGACCAGCAGGCGCTTAATCGGTCGCGTGCAAATATCGTCATTCCCTTGGGAAAGACGGGTCTCGGCGCAGGGGCTCGCCCTGAAGTAGGGGCGATGGCCGCGCAAGAGGCAAGTGACAAGATTCGCGAGGCTCTTGAGGGGACTAACCTACTTTTTATTACGGCTGGTATGGGTGGTGGCACCGGTACGGGTGCGGCTCCCGTAATCGCTGAGATTGCTCGCCAACTTGGAATTCTCACGATTGCTGTTGTCACAAAGCCCTTCGGTTTTGAAGGAATGCGCCGTATGCGTCAAGCACAGGCGGGTATCGAAAACCTCAAAGATAAGGTCGATAGCCTTATCGTAATCCTTAACGACAAGCTCGAAGAAGAGGTTGGCGAAGACGCAACGATGCTTGAATGCTTTGCGGCCGCTGACGATGTGCTCTACAAGGCTTGCAATGGTATTTCGGAAATCATCCACACGCCGGGTCTCATTAACGTTGACTTCGAAGACTTGAAGACCGTGATGAGTGCGCGTGGTACGGCCATGATGGGAACGGCTACAGCTTCTGGTTCAAACCGTGCTATCGAAGCTGCGGAACGTGCGATTACCTGCCCGCTCTTAGAGGGCGCGAATCTACAGGGTGCTCGTGGACTTCTTGTCTATGTAACAGCTTCCGCTGAGACCATGAAGCAGAGCGAAGTGCGTGAAGTGATGTCGATTATGAAGAACTTCGTCAATAAAGACGCATTCCAAATTATCGGCACAGCCTTCGATAACGATATGGGTGATGAACTTCGCGTTACCGTGGTCGCTACGGGCCTTGATGCCCCGACTGTGGAAGAAAAGCACCCACTAGCACGCCCAGATTTCCTACAAAATAACGGGGGAAATAGGCAACAGGAATCCGCTACCCCTGCGTTTAAGTTGGAAAAGGAAACGGCCCCTGCTGAGAAGCCCGAGGTTGCACCGCACATCGCAGAGGCCCCCCTTGCTCCTGAAGAGCCCAGAGCGGAGGAAAGTACTGTCGCCTCTTCTGCCGCGGCTCCTACAGGGCCAGCGATTTGGACACCGCGTACACCATTCGCGAAGGGAAATTTCGAGGTTCCGACATTCCTTCGCAACAACAGCGAAAAGAAAGATTAGAAATTAAAAACCATGTTGCAAAAGACGCTACAGCACCCCGCTGAGGTTGAGGGTATAGGGCTACATTCGGGAAAGGCCATTCGGATGCGGTTACTTCCTGCTCCGGTGGATTTTGGGATTCGTTTTCGTAGGACGGATTTAAATCCCGCGATTGAAATTCCCGCAGATCCAAGGCGAGTTAATGACACACGTCTAGCAACAGCGCTTTTTGAAGGAAAGATTTACGTTTCTACCGTTGAACACCTGATGAGCGCCCTTTGTGGACTTGGTGTGGATAACGCTATTGTGGAAGTCAATAGCGCAGAAACGCCCATTCTTGATGGATCGGCTCTTGGGTATGTGGATTTAATTACCCGTGCAGGTATCGTTAATCAAGATGCTCCGAGGAAATTTGTCCGCCTTAAGAGAACTGTTGAGGTTACGGACGGAGATAAGTTCGCACGTCTAGAACCCGCGGAGAGTTTCTCTGCGGAATTTACGATTGCTTTCGGTCACCCTGTTATCGATAAAACCATTCAGGTTGCATCTTTCGATGCCGCAAAAGACGATTACGTCAAAACGGTTGCTTATGCGAGAACCTTCTGCTTAGCTTCTGATGTTGAAAAGATGCGTGCGGTGGGTCTTGCTCTCGGTGGCTCTCTAGAGAACGCCGTTGTTGTTGATGCAACTAGCATCATGAATCCAGAAGGTTTGCGTGCCCCTGACGAATTCGCAAAGCATAAGTTACTCGATTCCATCGGGGACCTCTATGTTTTGGGGCGTCCTCTTCTTGCTCGCTACGTGGCATACAAGTCAGGCCACGGACTTAACAATCGCCTCTTAAGAAAACTTCTCGAAGAAAAGGACGCTTGGGAAGTTGTAGCCTAAGTCAAGTCCCGAGGCGCTAGATTCCTTTATTGCGACTCGTTTTTAAGTGTTTTAGCTAGAGATAGAAGCGCCTCTTTGACTGGGCCATCAAGGAGGGTGTCGGCCTTGCCTTTCATGTAGTCCGCCGCTTCCGTGTTTCCTTCTCGGCGAGGAGCCTCTGATTCAACAATGCCACTAAGGTGACTTTCTCCCGTGGGGCGTACCGAGATTTCAATCGGTTTTATAAAACCCGCGGCCTGCGTTATGGCTTCAAGCCGCGGCAAGATTTGCCGCAATTTAGATTTTTGTAACGAGTTTCTCACAAATAAAACAATTTTTTCATCCGTAACGCGGATGTTCCCAAGGTTGCTGAAATCAACCCCTAGCGAGTGACTTCCGAACTCGCGACAAAGCACATTCGCAACACGTTTTGTGTCAAGAAGCGAGCGTTCTAGCCCGTCTAGCGAGCGCCTCTTTTCGGTGGAAACTTCGGAAAGTCTCCGTAGTTGGCTGATTCTTTTTTCTTCTGTCATTGTGAAAAGCACGAGAAACCCTTTATTGGAGTGCAGTTTAACGGCTTTTTTCACTGCCATCTCTTTGGGGCTTGTGCGATAATGCAGACTCCATATTTAGCCCGTTGCCGTTTGTGGCAACGTGCTCCTTTTTTGTTGTGTGCGAATCGATTTTTTTAGGGTTGAATGACCGTATGTTTGATTCATTTTTGACGAAGATTTTTGGAAGCCGTAACGATCGTCTT
>CAZHBC010000081.1:0-5723 GCA_964530715.1 uncultured Sutterella sp.
TCCTTACCTTAGGGAAACAAAACCATTAACTGTTTTGTAGGTAATTCCCCCTATAGTCAGGCTAGAATCCCTCTTCTTTGACAAATTAAGTTCACTACAGGACAAATACAAAATGCAACGAGATAGGCTCTCGAGCCGATTGGGCTTTTTAATGCTTAGCGCAGGTTGCGCTATCGGTGTCGGTAACGTTTGGAAATTCCCCTGGCTCACAGGCCAAAATGGCGGCGGAGTTTTCGTTCTCGTTTATTTGCTCTTTTTGGTTCTCTTGGGACTACCAGTGATGACGATGGAATTTTCCATGGGTCGTGCCGCACAGAAGAGCCCCGTGCATATGTACCAAGAACTCGAACCAAAAGGTTCAAAGTGGCACTACCACGGATACATCGCCCTCGTCGGTAACATCATGCTCATGATGTTCTATTCGGTGGTTTCTGGCTGGATGCTCTACTACCTCGTCTCAAGTGCCAATGGCTCGCTCACTGGACTTAGCGTGGGGGATGTCGGTAAATTCTTCGGTCAAATGCTCTCGAGCGCATCGATTGTTTCGTTTTATACCGTTGTAACCGTCATTGCGGCCTTTATCATTCTTGCCTTCCCCATCCGGAACGGCCTAGAAAAGGTCTCTAAGTGGATGATGGGTACTCTTTTTGTCCTGATGGTTTTCTTGGCCCTGCATAGCCTCTTTTTAGATGGCGCTCGCGAAGGTCTTTCCTTTTATCTCTTACCAGACTTCTCTAAGGTCACAAGTGGCACTGTTGTAGGTGCGATGAATCAGGCCTTCTTCTCTCTGAGTATTGGTATGGGTAGTATGGCTATCTTCGCCAGTTACATCGACAAAGAACAGTCTCTCGTTAAAGAGTCCATTAGCGTCATTGCCCTCGATACGACAGTTGCTCTCTTGGCTGGCCTTATCATCTTCCCTGCGTGCTTTACCTACGGCGTGAAAGCCACCGCTGGTCCAAGCCTTATCTTTGAGGCGCTACCGCAGATTTTCAACGAGATGACTTTTGGTCGTGTTTGGGGATCTTTATTCTTCCTCTTTATGACATTTGCCACTTTCTCGACAGTGCTTGCTGTCTGTGAGGCAATTCTCTCTTGCGTAAGAGACTTAACGCATTGGGCGCGTCCAAAGGCTAGTTTCGTGTGCTGCACAGGACTTGTTATCTTGTCGCTACCATGCGCTCTTGGCTTTAACGTTCTCTCTGATATTCAGCCTTTTGGGGCTGGTAGTTCAATCCTTGACTTAGAAGACTTCATCGTCAGTAACGTCATCCTCCCGCTTGGTGCTCTCTGCTTTGCAATTTTCTGCACCCGTAAGTGCGGTTGGGGTTGGAAGAACTACATGACAGAGGTGAATACCGGCAAGGGCCTCAAAATGCCAAACATCATGCGTTTTTACTGCACATGGATTCTCCCGCTGATTATCCTTTCCGTTTTTGCGGTTGGTATCGCGCCTTTCTTTAAGTAAAAACGTAAAAAACTCTCGTTTCTGACGAGTCTTTTCAGAAACCGCCCGAAACTTTGCGTTCGAGCGGTTTTAATTTTCTGCTTTGCTCAGAAAACCTCTCGAAGAATCGGCTAAAATCTTTCGACTTCTAAGGAGGTACCTGCGGGGAATTCCATGTCTTTTCTAGATTTACTCATTGAGCTTTTTACACAAGCCGATCACTTTCTTGTCACCGTCGCAAATGAGTACGGTGTCTTTGTGTATGCGGCAATGTTTCTCATCTTTTTCTGCGAAACTGGCATTGTCATCATGGCCTTTCTTCCTGGGGATTCTCTCTTGTTTGTTTCAGGTACCGTCGCCGCAGCTGGAACGATGAACCCTTGGCTTTTGATGCTCTCGGTTATTCTCGGAGCCTGCGCGGGAAACACCCTTGGATTCCACA
This sequence comes from uncultured Sutterella sp., assembly GCA_964530715.1. Lineage (GTDB taxonomy): Bacteria > Pseudomonadota > Gammaproteobacteria > Burkholderiales > Burkholderiaceae_F > Duodenibacillus. Next base: position 1,890 of record CAZHBC010000081.1, read on the forward strand.
CAGGGCGTTGGCTTGGTAAGCGGATTTATGACGGATCTGTGAAATGGATTGACTCTAAGAAACTCGAGAAAACAAGCACTTTCTACGAAAAGCACGGTGGAAAGACCATTGTCCTTGCCCGCTTTATTCCTATCGTTCGTGCCTTTGCCCCACTCGTTGGCGGAGCGGCTCGGATGAGCATGTGGCGCTTCGAACTTTTTAGTGGTTTTGGCGCCATTCTCTGGGCTGTAAGCATCATCGGTGCGGGATATCTTTTCGGTAATCTTCCCTTCGTGAAGAATCACCTCTCGATGATCTTGGTTGTGGGAGTGATTTCTGCGGCCGCAGGTCCCGTTCTTGTTGCCATCTGTTGGAAGTGGATTCACGAACACCTACAACACAAAAACAAAGAAAGTACTGCTAAATAAGACTTCAAAAGATTCCATTAAAGCAAACCGCCACTTCGAATTCGATTTCAAGGTGGCGGTTTCGTTTTAACTCTTAAATTTTGCGCTTTGGCTTATTTATCTGCGCGAGCCTCAAGAGCGGCAACAGCAGGAAGTGTCTTTCCTTCCAAGAATTCCAAGAAGGCGCCACCACCCGTGGAGATGTAACTCACCTTATCGGTAATGCCAAACTTACTCAAGGCATTGATTGTGTCGCCACCACCAACGATGGAGAATGCACCCTCGGAGGTGCGCTTGGCGATTGCTTCGCCAAGAACACGCGTACCATCCGCGTAAGCATCCATCTCAAAGACACCCACAGGGCCATTCCAAACGATGGTTTCAGCCTTAGAAATCACCTCCGCCAAAGCCTTCGCAGATTCAGGACCCACATCGAGAATCATCTCGTCGTCGGCAACATCATCAATCGAGCAGACGCGGTGTCCAGAGGTTTCGCTAAATTCCTTAGCAACGACCACATCCGTAGGAAGCGGAAGTGTTGCACCTTTTGCAGCAAGTTTCGCAAGAACGTTCTTGCACTCTTCAACGAGCTCTGGCTCGGCAAGCGAGGTACCAATCTTGTGACCTGCGGCAAGGAGGAACGTATTGGCAATGCCTCCGCCTACGATTAACTGATCGACCTTCTCGGCTAAGTTACTCAAAATCGTAAGCTTCGTAGAGACCTTCGAGCCGCCAACGATAGCGACTAAGGGGTGCTTAGCTTCAGCAACGGACTTCGTAAGAGCGGCAATTTCTGCTGCCATCAAGGGACCTGCGCAGGCAACCGGCGCAAAGCGCGCCACACCCTCGGTAGAGGCCTGGGCGCGGTGCGAGGTTCCAAAGGCATCGTTAACAAAGACATCGCAGAGAGCCGCATACTTCTTAGCGAGTTCTTCGTTGTTTTTCTTCTCGCCCACATTGCAGCGGCAGTTCTCAAGCATGACGACTTCGCCAGGCTTCACATCGACGCCGTTGAGATAGTCACGAACAAGGCGGATGGGCTTACCAACGAGTTCACTCATACGAACAGCGATACCCGCAAGGCTGTCTTGACGTTCGTTAAATTCCCCTTCTTTCGGACGTCCGAGGTGGCTAATCACCATCACTGCCGCCCCTGCATCCAACGCTAAACGAATCGCAGGAACGCTTGCTACGAGGCGCGTTTCATTGGTGATCTGACCATCGTCGTCACGCGGCGCATTCAAGTCCGAGCGAATTAAGACACGCTTTCCATCCAAAAGCCCTGCTTGGGCCAAAGATTCAAGTGTTTTAACTTTCATTTTTCTCTTTCCTTAAGAATCAAAATCTGTGGCGTACCTTCTAGCTAGAAGGTTACGCCAAGGAACTTTTAAATTTTTATGATTTTCCAAGTAATCCTAGCGCTTTTGCAAGGACGTTTTCCACTGTAAAGCCGAAATGCTTCCAAAGCGCACCAGCAGGAGCGGATTTTCCATAAGTATCAATACCAATGACCGCACCGTTGCCACGCAAATACTTGTACCAAAGCGCTGTCACACCGGCTTCAACGGCAAGAACAGGAACGCCAGGCGTAAAGACTTCATTACGGTAGGCTTCATCCTGCGCATCGAAGGCTTCCATCGAAGGCATAGAAACAACACGCGCTTGAATGTTTTGCGCGGTAAGAAGCGCACGCGTCTCAACAACAAGCGGAAGTTCCGAGCCACTCGCGACGAGGATAATTTCGGCCTTTCCTTTTCCTGCAGGAGCCTCAGCGGCAATGTAGCCACCGCGCGCAATCAAGTCTGCATCGACTTCCTCACGATCTGTGAAGGCAATCGTCTGGCGAGAAAGAATGAGTGCTGTTGGGCCTGTGCGATGCGATAAGGCTTCTGCCCAAGCAACCGTCGTTTCCACCGTGTCGGCAGGACGCCAAACCGTAAGGTTCGGGATAAGTCTTAAGCTTGATGTATGTTCAATCGGCTGATGTGTCGGGCCATCTTCGCCTACCCCTAAGGAATCGTGGGTAAAGACAAAGATGTTGCGAATTTCCATCAAAGCTGCCATGCGAATGGCGTTACGTGCATAGTCAGAGAAGGTAAGGAATGTTCCACTATAGGGAATGAAACCCCCATAGAGAGCGATACCGTTGCCGATAGCGACCATGGCAAATTCTCGAACGCCAAAGCTTGCGTGGCGACCCAAGAGGTTTTCTGTGCTAAACGTTGTGACGCCCTTCCAGGCTGTTAAGTTAGAACCCGTAAGGTCAGCGGATCCCCCAAAGAGTTCTGGTAACTTCGGCGCAATCGCATTGAGTGTCTTCTGACTTGCCTTACGTGTTGCAACGCTTTCTGCTGCTTGTTGCGCTTCACAAAGAGCCTCGAAAACAACATCATCAAAATCAGCAGGTAAATCCCCTGCAAGACGACGCTTTAATTCAGAGGCTTCTTTCGGATAGGCCTTTTCATAATTAGCAAACATCGCATTGTAGGAATCTTCGAGTGATTTCCCTGCGGCCCTTGCATCCATCGCTTCATAGATTTCCGCAGGGATTTCAAAGGGAGCGTATTTCCAACCGAGGCTTTCACGTGTGGCGGCAATTTCCTCTGCGCCGAGCGCTGCTCCGTGGCACTTGGAGGTTCCTGCAAGATGGGGGCTTCCCTTACCGATGACCGTCTTAGCAATAATCAGCACAGGTTTATCCGTGCTTGTCTTGGCTTCTGCAATCGCCTTATCCACGGCATCGATGTCGTGCCCGTCAACGGGGCCGATAACCTTCCAGCCGTAAGCTTCAAAGCGACCCCGTGTGTCGTCAGCAAGCCAGCCCTTAACATTTCCATCGATTGAAATACCGTTGTCGTCGTAGATGGCAATGAGTTTATTAAGTTTCCAAACACCCGCAAGCGAACAGGCTTCGTGGCTCAAGCCCTCCATCATGCAGCCGTCACCTAAGAAAACATAGGTTCTGTTATCAATGACCGGGAAACCTTCGCGATTGAATTCCGCAGCGAGCATCTTCTCTGCGAGAGCCATACCGACAGCGTTAGCAATTCCTTGACCCAACGGGCCCGTGGAAGTCTCTACGCCACAGACGACACCGTACTCAGGGTGTCCAGGAGTGCGGCTCCCAAACTGGCGGAAATTCTTGATGTCATCGATTGTTAGCGGATAGCCTGTCAAGTGAAGCAAGGCGTACTGCAACATGGAACCATGACCATTGGAGAGAATGAAGCGATCTCTTCCAATCCACTTAGGATTTGTGGGGTTATGACGCAAATGACGCGTCCAAAGGGCCACGGCAATATCCGCCATTCCCATTGGCATCCCAGGATGTCCGCTCTTGGCTTTTTCAATGGCATCCATACTGAGAGCTCGCACGGCATTGGCCATGCAATAGGCACAGACTTTATCTCGCATAAGAAGACTCGATGAGTAAAAATAGAGGAAGGCC
>CAZHBC010000082.1:0-3961 GCA_964530715.1 uncultured Sutterella sp.
GCGACCTCAACCTTGGCAAGGTTGCGCTCTACCAACTGAGCTACTCCCGCATACGCCTCGAAGCGAGGATTGGCATTTTACACACTCGGCAGGGCTTGTCAAGGCAAATTTTTGGAAAAATTTTTACTCGATATTCCTCCTTAAAACACCCTGCGAAAAAGACCCTTTTTTCTCAATGTATTCTTCCCTACTCCCGCAAAGAGCAAGGCGCAGTGTTAGGATGCACCCACTCAAATAAGAATCCAAAGAAAGTAATGTCTGAAGAAATAAAGCCACAAAAACGCCTTCCCTATCGCGGTCGCTTTGCGCCTAGTCCCACAGGAGAACTTCACGCGGGAAGCCTAGCCTGTGCGATGGCAAGTTTCTTAGACGCCCGTGCGCACGATGGCACGTGGATTGTTCGCATTGAAGACGTTGATACGTTGCGGTGCCGTGCGGAATATGGCTGGAGCATTCTTGAGACACTTAAGCGGTTTGGCCTTGTTAGTGATGAACCCGTCGTCTGGCAATCGAAGAGAACCGCTCTTTATGAAGCAGCTTTTAATCGACTAAAAGAGAAAGATCTCGTTTACGGTTGTGCCTGTAGCAGAGCTGATATTGAAAAAGAAGAAAAGAGACTAAATCTCCCACATGGGCGTTACCCTGGGACCTGCCGCTCTGGCACACACGGTAGGCCCATCCGCAGTTGGCGATTTAAAGTTACCCCTGGCGTCGTGATGTTTAAAGATCGACTCTGCGAAGCCTTTGCTGAAGACACAGAAGAATTTGTTGGTGACTTCATCATCCGCCGCGCTGATGGCCTATGGGCCTATCAGCTTGCTGTTGTTGTAGATGATGCTTTGCAGGGGATTACAGATATCGTTCGAGGGGAAGACCTCTTAGATAACACCCCTCGGCAACTACAACTTATCCGTGCCTTGGGCTACAAAGCACCTCGCTACATGCACATCCCGCTTGTTTATAACAGTTTGGGAGAAAAACTCTCTAAGCAAAGAAAAGCGCCTCCCGTCGTGGCTGATAACCCGCTAGCCACTCTTGAAGCGCTTCTCGCTCACTTTCACATAGAAAAGACAGGCGCTACGACGCTAAATGAATTTTGGCGCCTTGCAACTTTACGTTGGAAAGAAAAATACCTAAAAACTTAGGGAAAGATCCAAACTAACTATTCAGCAATCCAAGGAATGGGATGCGGAAAGAGTTGATCTACGAGTAGCCTGATAGTTTCACTCGTATCTTCTGCCTTTGTAGAAACAACGCCTTCAGCGACGTCCGTCTTACTTGTCACACGGATTGTGTTGGTGTGTCCGTTTTCACTGCGACGCAACTCGAGAGTGGCTTTCTTAAGAACCGAATTTGACCAACCGCCGAACTCCATCTCAAAGCGCACACAGCTTAAGCAATCTGTCGCATCATCTTTGGAATTCACCTCACGGACCTTAAGCCCCTTTTCTTCTAAAGCACGACGAACTTCGTAGGCCATCGCGACCGAGTTCTCCTCTGTGACCTTAAGGCAGATAACCGTATCTTCTGCTGTCGCATACTGATACTGATACGGATTCATCACGTACGGGAAACCACTACAGCCCCCGAAAAGAACCGTAGCGGACGCGGCAACAAAAGCAAGGCGCGCTAAAGATTTAAATCCCCTCAAGAGTGGTCTCTCCAAAAATGAAAACCAACAATTTAAGAATCGTATCACAGTGAAGACTATTTCGGGAATGCGTTTTTTTGCAACTTTCCCCATCCGAAAGGCTGAAAGAAAAAGGCTATTCAGCCAATGTCCCCACGTGAGCGATGACAGAACGGGCAAGAGCCGCCTTATCGTATCCGCCTTCCATGATGCTTACTAAGCGAGAAGAGGCCACTTCCGCCGCCACCCGCATAAGAGCACGTGTAATGAAAGAGTAATCGAATTCAGAAAACTTCAGTAGCGTCTGCGTGTCCGCAAAATGTGTATCAAAGCCAAAAGAGACAAGGATAAGTTCTGGCTTAAAGGCCTGAATCTTTGGAATCCAATCCGCTTCCAAGATTGCGATGAAGTCTTTCCCTTCAGCGCCGTCAGGAAGTGGTGCATTAATGATGTTTTCCGCTGCTGCCTCTTTAGATCCAAAGGGAAAAGCCGACGCTTGAAAACTATCAAAGAGCATAAGAGAATTGTCACCCTTTACGATATCTTCTGTCCCATTGGCGCGATGCGCATCAATGTCAACAATAGCAACCCGCTTAAGGTGAAGTCTCTTTAGAGCATAGTTGGCCGCAACTGCTACAGAATTAAGGAGACAGTACCCTCCACCAAAACTGCGCCCTGCGTGGTGCCCAGGGGGTCTTACACAGACAAAGGCATTTTTAAGATTGCCACTTACAACATCCTTTGTTGCAGCAATTGCCGCCCCTACACTTTTAAATGCTGCATTAAGAAGTTCTTCTGTGATGGTGGTTTCTTCAGAGATTGGCTTATTTTCTGCTGCGTAATTTTTGAGTTTATTAACGTACTCGGCACTGTGTGTGAGAAGAACATCTTCTAGAGACGCAGCCTCAGCTTCCTTGTAGACAACACGTTTTGAGAGTGCACTCGCACACATGAGCGTATCAATCCGTTCAATGCGATTGGGACACTCGGGCGTTATATCCACGGCGCTCGGACATTCGCAAAGATTGTGTGTAAAGAAACCTGTTGCCATGCGAAAGAAGATTCTGAAGATTCCAAGGGGCCAAATATCGATATTATTACGAAGCAGAGGCTTTTTGCCAAACTTAGGCTTATGAGCTCCAAAAGTTTAGCTTTTGCAAATTGATTCTGAATTTAACCATGCCATCTTCTCCTTTCTACTCGCGACGTGAAGTTCTACGCACACTAGGCGTTTCTCTTACTAGTCTTGCGCTACCGATTACTTCCCTCGCAGAAGAAGAAAGCGCTGATTACAGTAAAAGGCTCATCGCCCGTGTTTGGGCTGAAAAGATTGCCGCAAAACACAAACTCAATCTCAATTGGATCCTTGAGACACTTGCAAAAGCCCGCCACGTGAAGACATCCAAAAAGACAATGGATCGGACGGAAAAACCCGCCAAACCCATTAAAAATTGGACCAGTCACAAGAATCTCATGGTAACCGAAGAGCGCATCGAAAAAGGCGTTCGCTTTATGAGAACACAGGCCGCGGCTCTTGAAAAGGCCGAAGGCCTCTGGGAAGTTCCTCCTTTGATTCTTACGGCCGTCATCGGCATCGAAACAATTTACGGAAAATCCCAGGGTCGCTATAGAGCCATAGACGTTTTGGCCACCCTCTCCTTTGATCACGAAAGAAGAGCGGAATACTTTCAAAGTGAATTAGAGGCTTTCTTTGTTCTCTGCGCGAAGTCTGAGGTCAATCCCTTAACCGTGCAATCGAGTTTTGCAGGAGCCATAGGGATGCCGCAATTTATGCCTTCAAACATCCTTCGCTATGGCTTCGATTTAGATGGAGACGGAAAGATAAACATCCGATACTCGGCTGCGGATGCTATCGGATCTACTGCGAAATTTTTAAAAGAAGCCGGTTGGGACCCGAAGCTTCCTGTCGAGTGGCCGTGCAGAGCGACTGGCTTTCATGCGGCGGACCTAAATTCTGGCGGAATCGCGGCAAACACAACGCTACAAAATCTACTTGACGCAGGTGTTGAGCCTCTCACGCCCATTAACGTAAAGGCAACAACCCCTGCTCTTTTAATTGACCTACCGTATATCGAAGCCGATGGAACGAAGTCGGTTCACTGGTACATAGGAACCGTGAACTTCGCTACTCTCCTCAAATACAACCGCTCGTACTTTTATGCGCAAAGTGTCTATGAGCTCTCAGAGGCAATAGAAGAAAAACTAAACGCCCCAGATCCGATGCTTTTCTTCTAGTTTTCCCCGCAAATTAAAAAGCCCCCGAAGGGGCCAAAGTTAAATTTCTTCAAAGGCAGAAGCGGCCGCACCGCA
>CAZHBC010000082.1:4061-5684 GCA_964530715.1 uncultured Sutterella sp.
CCAAGAAGCGCACTTCTATCGACATAGCTTGTGTGTAAGAGAGACTTTGCCTTTTCACTTAAAGGTGCACCGTAAAACTCTTCATAGACGGCTTTAATTTCTGGGTTCTCGTGACTAAAACGGAGCGGGAGCGCCTTGTCTCGGGCTCGGAGCGCCGCAGCGCGATTTGCAAGTGTTGCCTTTTCTTTTCCAAAGCTCGCTTTAGGTTGTCCGCCACCGCCAATACAGCCCTCTGGGCAACTCATCACTTCGATAAAGTCGTAATGACGCTCTCCCTTCTTAATCTCTTCGATAACTTTCCCTGCGCGATTTGTTCCGTAGATAACGGCAACGTGTAGTGTTCTGCCCGCAAGAGTGACTTCTGCCTCTCGGAAATCCTCTTTCCCATCGGGACTTACAAACTTAAGGAAGTCTCCTTCGACATTCTTCCCTGTAAGATAAAAAGCCGCGGTGCGAAGAGCTGCTTCCATAACGCCGCCAGTGACGCCAAAGATAACACCAGCGCCTGAAGAAAGCCCCAAGGGATTATCAAAAGTACTTTCTTCTAATGCGGCAAAGTCAATCTTTTCTTCTTTAGCCCACTTGGCAAGTTCTCTAGTCGTAATGACAAAATCCGTATCGCGCATCGCAGGGTTTCCGATGTAGCGCCCTGCTGCATTCATCTCTTCACGGCGAACTTCAAACTTCTTCGCAGTACAGGGCGTTACGGCAACGTTAATGATCTTCGCGGGATCAACGCCAATCTTCTTAGCGAAATATGTCTTAATCGTCGCGCCCTGCATCGCAATGGGACTCTTAGCGCTTGAAAGGTGAGGAAGCATCTCTGGGTGAAAGACTTCGCAGTACTTTACCCACGCTGGGCAACAACTCGTAAACTGCGGTAGCGGAGCCGTACCCTTTGTGAAGCGCTCTAAGAACTCCGTTGCCTCTTCCACGACAGTTAAATCTGCTGCAAAGTTCGTATCAAGAACGTAATTCGCACCAAGCTTACGTAAGAGAGCGACCATCTTACCTTCGACAAAGTCGCCAGCATTGCCGCCAAAAGCCTCACCTAGGGCAACTCTCACAGCGGGAGACGCAGTCATCACGAGGACTTTCTCCTTATCAGCGAGAGCATTTTTCAAGGCTTCAACTTCACTTTTTTCTACGATACTTGCCGTTGGACACACGGTCGTACATTGCCCGCAGTGCGTGCAGAGAGCAACGCCTCCTGCCCGCTCTAAGTCGTAGTGGTCAAGAACTCCGACGTAGTCCCTACAGACCTTTGTGCAAAGGCCACACTTGACGCATAGTGCTTCGATACGCTCAATTGCAGGATTATCGAGTTCAATTGGGACTCGAACCCGTGTGCTCATGTGATTCATCAGATTCACCTTTTTTTGAAAGTTTTCTTTCCTTCGATTGTATGGCAAAAAACGGTAAATTGCACTTTTCTCTATGCAACTAATAATATTAATAGACGTTCTTTATTAAGAGTAAGGTTTAGAAACTTTTTAACGTATCGAACGTTTTACGGCCAACTTTAAATACATTAAGGAAAATATCTCCAACATAATGGCGAATTTTGTCATTGCTGTCCAAATCAAAATCTGATATGGGAACAGAACTGAATTTGGTTGGGGT
>CAZHBC010000083.1:0-5641 GCA_964530715.1 uncultured Sutterella sp.
AAGAAATACTCGGATTGTCACGGGTAAATCCTAAGAAGTCTCTTGAAATGTAAAAGGGAAATTAAGACAAATCAAGGTTTGAAATATATGAACTTTTACCTATTCAAAGGCGAAGTGCTTCTATAGTTTATGAAGGGGATTACTTGCAAAAAATGCGAATAAACCCATCGCTTTTTACATAGTGGGTTTACGAGGGTTCTTTTGGGGGAAAGGCACTTAAAGGGAAAAAACGCGGAAGCGGCTTTCTTACATAACGAAAGAATTCCCGCGTGAATTTCACTGCGCTAAATCCCTTAAGGGATAGAAGAACAAAAACCCTTCTTAGCTTTCTTCTTCAGAAAAAGCAGCAATCTTCGTACCTGCGAAAACAACGGCAATGCGTTTAAGCGTTGCAGTCGTTTTTATGTTTTTCCCTTCTGCATATTTTGCAAGTTGCTTTTTCGCAGCGGTTAACGCCTTTTGACAGGCTACCTTCGTTGCCCTTGTCTTAGGGAGGTACTTGAGTTCAAAAAGGTATGCTGGTCCCACATCTTTTCTCGTAGGCACCATGAAGAGATCTGCAAAGCCCACATCCCGCACCCCTCGAACTTCAAGTTCCGTGAAGTACTCGTAGCCACTTGCAATGTTTGCTGCCATGAGGAGCGCAACCTGAAAGTCACTTTCCTTTAAGTGAAGACTTGCGTTCTTTCCAAAGTCTCGTGTGATGATTTCTGAGACTTTCTCAAGAAGAACCCGAGCGTTTCCTTCATGGAGAGCGGCGATGCCATCGTTAAACGAAAGAGACTCCGTCACAGACCAAGATTTGATACCGCGGATGTAGGCAAAATACACGTCAAAGAACTGCTTTGCGATTGTCCGATTGGGAACAACAAGCGCGGTGCTCTTTGGTGCGAATGTGAGAAAACCCATGTAAAACAGGATAGAGAGAACCTTATTTCGGTTGAGTTCAAGTCCATCTTGCAAATTAAGCACCTCTGGGACGCCACTAAAGGGGATTTCCTCTTTTGCCATCGCCGCACGAACAATCTCTAAAACTTCATCTTTCTTTCCTAACCGCAAAATCCCGTGAATCTTTGAGACGTCAGTGGAAACTGAGGGATCCATAAGTTCAATGGGTTCTTCCCCAGACTCATGCAGGTAGTCGAGAAAGTAAAGACACATCGAAGAATTAAAGACAGAAACATCTGCCTGGGGGCTAAAACGGTAACCGTTGTAAAACTCCTTCATGTGCGAGAAGACTTGATTCTCCGTTTTCCCGAGGCTCTTTAGGTCAACAAGCTGCGGGATTAAGGCTCGAAGTTCTGCTTCCGTAAAGCCAAACATCGAAGCAAATTGCGGTCTTACGGAAAGATTTTTCGCAATTGAAAAACCGGAAGTCATCGAGTCAAGTTGAATGGATGTGACGCCAGTGATAAAAATCTTCTTTATTACGCCACCGGAGCCTTCATCTTTTAGGCAACTATAAAAAGACTTAAGCAAACCATCGGCCTTCGTTAAATCCCTAAAAGCCTCGACATCCTTTGCAAGAATCTCGCTCGTGCTCTGATCATATTCATCAACGATTAAGTAAATCTTCTCACGGAAATGCTTTCTGTAGAGTGCAAAGAAATCAATAGCGAGCTCAGTTGGATCGTCGTACTGTTGGTCTAGCAGTGCATCGCCCTCTTTAAAGGAATACCGCTGACAAAAATCAACTAGTCCTCGACGTACCTTTTTTAGAAATACCGATTTGAAATTGCTTGATGTGAAGCCTGAGAACTCAAATCGGATAACGTGGTATGTGTTTGCCTGTGCAGTCTTGTGATTCCCGATATAAGTTCCAGCAAAATTTTTCTCGAAATCTTTAGCTGCAGCAATGTCGTAGTAGGCCTTAAGAATCTGCGTGAAAAGCGTCTTTCCAAAACGGCGAGGACGGACGATAAGAGAAAAGAAAATATTCTGCGTTTCTAAGAGTTCAATGAATTGCGTCTTATCAACATAAGCAAGCTCATTTTCTCGCAAGAGCTGAAAATCTGACATTCCGTAAGGCGCAATTTTAAGTATCGTGTTTTCCATGCCAAAATCTAAAGGCTCAAAGGTGCTCGGTGATTACCCATTATACGGAGTTCTACTTTTCTTTCACAGATTGAGAAAACACTGTTTCCGCTTAAAAATCAAACGCTTTTCATCCCCCTCCACCTCAAAAAGAGAAAAACCTCCCTTCTCTCGCATCAAAGAAGTAAGACACACTCAAAGGAAATTTCTTTTCACCGAAAGCAAAAAAAGGAAAATTTAAATGCCACCTAAAAGACGCCTTCTCTTTTGCTCAAAAAGAATAACAGCAGCAGCGGCCGCTACATTTAAAGACTCACACTCAGATTCAATGGGAATGAGGTATCGGGCGCTCGCCACAGATAGTGCCCTCTCGCTAAGTCCTGGCCCCTCGGCTCCAAACATCCAAACTGTTGCTTGTTTCCCCCAGGAGGGTTCGGTAAAGAGATTGCGTCCCCCTCTTGCGTCTGCTGCGAAGATCTCTCCAGAAAAAAGTGTTGCAATTCCTTCGGGAACGACGTCTTCGTAAAGATTTAAGGCAAAGTGCGCGCCCATTGCAGCTCGGAGAACTTTAGGGCTCCAGAGGAGCGCTGTCTTTGGAGAAAAAGCTAAGTGGCGGATTCCTGCAGCAAGCGCCGTGCGAAGAATGGTGCCGACATTTCCTGCATCCTGCACACCATCTAAATACACGGCGTCGACATTAAGGGGCATCTCTGGCTTACTAACCGTTGGAATAGAAATCTCAAGCGTAATTCCAACGCCATTTTCCACAGGAGAAAACGCTTCATAGAGAGCTCCTGGCGCTGTGTAAAAACGAATCCCTGTGTCCTTTTCTAAGAAAAGATTAAAAAGATTACGAGCCTCTTCTGTTGCCGAGTCTTCTCGGAGAATGACAGATGTAACTAGCGGCGTAAAAGCACTACCCTCTTGCGTTTTGCTAAGCGGACGACGCTCGAGCGCTTCGAGAGCTGCCCGTGCTAGATGCGCACCTTCTGCGAGCGTCCGAGAAAGTTTTTTTACGCTTCTGGGGTTTGAAGCGATTTTCTTCCAGCGCTTTACATTGGGATTATCCATTGACTGCAAAGGTTGAATGCGTGAAGTAATTGGCATGATTAAAAGCGCTGGAAAAATAAGAGGTACATTAGAAAAAGACTCATACCCTGGGGAGTTTCTTAAAAAGAGAACCCAACACATTTTCTCTTAACTTAAGACTAATAATTTTAAAGCGAGATTCTGCTTCTTTGGGGAGACTTTTGGTATAGGGTAATTTAAGAAATCCTTTCCCCCCTTAACGTAAACCCCTTGGAAAATAGAAGAAAAGCCCCCTTCTTTTTTCAAATTCCCCTCACGAAAACTTTGAAAGTGACGCCCTTCTAAATCTTTTCAAAAAGATCCTCATTTTTTAAAAGAGCATCATCCGAAAAGACGAGTCTCCCTCTATTCGGACCCCCGCGAGAACATAAAGGCTAAAATCTATTAAATTTCAGAGATAACGCTTGTGCGCTAAAGACGAAGATTTTCTCTTTCTCCCTTCTTGGGCAGAAGGCGCACATTCTGTTTTTTGGGGAAATCGGCCAATGAGTAACCAAACTGCAAAAACTGATGACTCGGGCAAAGCACGTAGAGCAGAACTTACTCTACTTCGCACTCTGCCTGAACTCCTTACGCACCACCTTGAAAAGCGGCCCAATGCGCCCCTTTACAAGTACTATGACAACATGACAAAGGATTGGATTGTCCTCACTGTCAGGGATGTCGTAGAAAAGGTCACCGCGTGGCGTCGTGCTTTTGCAAAGATGGATCTAAAGCGTGGCGACAGGGTGGCGATGTTGCTTCCCAATTGCATTGAAGCGATTTTCTTTGATCAGGCAGCTCTCGCTAATGCCCTTGTTCCTGTTCCTCTGCACGCAATTGATACGCCGGGGTCCTCTGCTTACATTCTCAACGATTCAGAAACAAAAGTGCTTTTCACAAATCGCCTCGCAAAGTGGAAGGGGATTCGTGAAACTGGGGCTCTTCCCGCGCTTAAGACTGTCGTGATTACGGATGAAGCGACAGACCCCTATAAAGAAGATTCTGGCATCGCTGTTACAAACGTTGATGCGTGGCTCTCTGCTGGGGAAAACCTCAACACAGCTGACCTACCCGCTGGGCCCGAACCTGAAGACCTTGCTGCGATTGTCTACACCTCGGGGACCACGGGAAATCCCAAGGGTGTGATGCTCACACACCGTGCAATTCTCTCAAACGTCACAGGGGTACTCACAATCATTTGGCCTGAGGCCGACGATGTGTGGCTCTCCTTCTTGCCACTCTCGCACACCTTCGAGAGAACAACAACCTACTACACGGCGCTCGGCATGGGTAACCTCGTTGCCTTTAACCGCAGTATCGGTTTCCTGCAGGATGACATGCGGCTGATACGGCCAACGGTCATGATGAGTGTTCCTCGCATCTATGAAAAGGTCTATGCGAAGGTGCAGGATCGCTTAACATTGAAGAGCCCAGCGGTGCGGTTTCTCATGCGTTGGGCAGTAGAGGTGGGTTATCGAAAGTTCTGTAAAGAAAATGGCCTCCCACTACCCTTTACCGCAAGTCAGCTCTTAGACGGCTTTGTCTCCGGTTTCTTAGATCACTTCGTCGCACAAACCGTGAGAAACATCTTCGGAGGTCGCCCCAAGCTCTTTATCGCCGGCGGCGCTGCGCTGAGCCCTGCGGTTGCGAAGTTCTTCTTAGGACTCGGAGTGCCCATCTACCAGGGCTATGGGATGACAGAAACGAGCCCCATTATTTCTGTGAATCCTGTTGGAAAGAATCACCCCACAACAGTTGGTGTTGCGTTAAAGAACATTCGTGTGCGCTTAGGGGAAAATGACGAACTTGAAGTCTTAGGGCCCACACTCATGAAAGGCTACTGGAAGCGAGAGAAAGAAACCGCAGCGATGTTCACAAGTGACGGCTGGCTTAAAACCGGTGACCAGGCGGATATCTATGAGGATGGTGACATTCGCTTAAAAGGCCGTATTAAGGAAATTATCGTCACAAGCACAGGGGAGAAAATCCCCCCAGCGGACCTTGAAAACGCTATCGTTGCCGATAATCTTTTCTCGCAGGTGATGGTCTTAGGGGATAACCGTCCCTACATCTCTGCTCTTGCTGTCGTAAATCCTGAGCAGTGGCCTCACTTCTGCGAAACACTACACGCAGATCCAAAAGACCCTGCAACACTAGAAAATCGTGATGTCCGCAATGCCGCTTTAAGAAGAATTAAGGCTGCCACTGCGAATTTCCCCAACTACGGCATTCCACGCAATGTCCGTTTGATTAAAGATCCGTGGACGATTGAGAACGGGATGTTGACACCGACACTTAAACTTAAGCGGAGAATCATTCGCGCGAAATACGCAAAAGAGATTGAAGCGCTTTACGGAGATGTTCGCTCGCAGCGTTAGAAATCTTTGAGGAGGTCACTACGCACGCAGTTGCGCGCGTAGTGGAATCAAGGCTAAGTTCACTTCAAGGACTTAGCCTTTGAAAGCACCGCTATTGAAGATACGTCTACTCTCTTTTCCGCTTGCCAAGCATCGTAGTCTGCCTGCATACGTAACCA
>CAZHBC010000084.1:0-2147 GCA_964530715.1 uncultured Sutterella sp.
CCACATTAACGCTTTCGAGCGTCTCTATGGCGTTGACTATAGAAACCTCACCGCGAAAGACACGGATTTAATCCTCTCATTAAGTGAAAAGTGGCTTGAAGCCTCCCCAGAACAAAGTGAATCTCTCTTAAGAGAACACGCGGCAATTAAGAGGATGCTCTCTCTTTGGGATTTAGATAGCTCGATTCGAGCCGGAGGCCTCTTTCACGAAGGGAACCTCATCGCCTACGACTTTGGTTCCGCAGTAACTGAAGA
This sequence comes from uncultured Sutterella sp., assembly GCA_964530715.1. GTDB lineage: Bacteria > Pseudomonadota > Gammaproteobacteria > Burkholderiales > Burkholderiaceae_F > Duodenibacillus. Next base: position 256 of record CAZHBC010000084.1, read on the forward strand.
GATGTTTGTCGTCCACATCGAAAAGGGACTTCCCGAATACCGTGGCGTTTACCCGAGCATCGTGAAAAACTTTGCTGACTTGGGTATTCCTGAGAATTACCGGCTTATCAACCGCGAACAGGATTTGGATGACGAGGGGCTTCGGTACTCAAAGATGACCTACAACCCCGTCGATTTCCTTAAAAAAGCCGCCTTCACACTTCTCTAGAGCTTACGAATAAGCTCTTCGATTGTTTCCACGGCATCGGCCTCTAACCAGTAGTCACAAACTTCGATAATCGGTGCCTCTGGGTCGTTATTTACCGCAACGATGGTCTTTGCGTCTTTCATGCCAGCTAGGTGCTGAATTGCGCCAGAAATTCCAAAGGCAAAGTAAAGATCTGGAGCGATAATTTTCCCAGTTTGACCGACCTGTGTGTCAGCAGGAGCAATAAAGGCATCTACCATCGCACGCGTAGAACCAATGGCGCCGTGTAACTTCTCGGCTAACTCTTTTGCGGCACGGAATCCTGCTTCATCGATAACACCGCGCCCAGCACCCACGACAATCTTTGCGCTCTCTAAATCCACGGCGTCTGTTTTGCGAGACTTAGAAGCTTCAACCACTTCAAATGTCCTAGCCGCGGAGGTGAAACTTAAAACCCGCTGCGAGGTTTCCTCTTCCTGAAGAGCCGCAGGTTCAAAGGCGCTTTGCCGAACTGTAGCCACAACAGGCGTTACTTCGATTGCTACGGTCGCTAGAAGGCTCCCAGCGTAGATATAACGACGGAAAGTCTTCTCTGAAAGAACTTCACAAACCTCAGAGAGTGCTGGGACGTCAAGTAATGCAGCAACTCGCGGCATCACGGTTCTAGCAAAAACCGTAGAAGAAAAGAAAATGTGTGAGTAGCCGGAAGCAATCTCTTTTACGGCATCTGCAATCTGCTCTGGCGCCGTGAGCTGTCCCTCTGCAACGAGAACTTCACGAACGCCTGCGATCTTTGACGCGAAACTTGCTACCTCATCAGCCCCGCGAGAGAAAACCAAGAGATCAATATCCTCTTTTAGAGATTTCGCACACGTCACAACAGAGCGAAGCACAGCGCTTGTGACTTCCTCTGGCTTTACAGCAACAACAAGAATAGCCATTTACGCCTCCTCCTTTGTGAGTTTCTTATCCGCTACAAGTCGAGAGATAAGCTCATCGACATTTGCAAGTTTCTCAGCAGCGCGCGCTTTCTTGGGTTCCGTGATTTCTAGAATCGCCGTTTTCCTCGTAAGGTCAACGCCGAGGCTATCCGCCGCAAGGGTCTCGATGGGCTTCTTCTTTGCCCGCATCATACTTGGAAGCGTTACGTATCTAGGCTCAGCAAGGCGCAAATCCGCAGAAACCACAGCGGGGAGTTCCCCCTTTAATGTAACGAGGCCATCATCGGTTTCTGAAGTAACCTGTAGCGTCGTGCCATCCAGGGCGAGTTTAGAGACATGGGTTGCAACAGGAACGCTTAAGAGGGCAGAAAGCATCTGCGGGACTTGGTTAGCGTCATTGTCAACGGCCTGTTTACCCATGAGGATTAAGTCAGGCGCTTCTTTCTTCGCAACCGAGGCCAAAATCTTTGCAATCGTTAAAGGCTCAACTGTCGCATCAAGAAGAACGTGTACAGCACGATCTGCTCCGATTGCCATTGCAGTTCTAAGCGTATCAGAGGCTTTCGCAGGCCCCACGCTCACCGCAACAACCTCTGTGGCTTTGCCCTCTTCCTTAAGACGCACTGCCGCTTCCACAGCAATCTCATCGAAAGGATTCATCGTCATCTTTAGTCCCGTCGTTTCAACATCTTTCCCGTCGGCTCTCGGGTGAACTTTGATGTTGCAATCCACGACGCGCTTTACAGCAACAAGAATTTTCATAA
>CAZHBC010000084.1:2247-5639 GCA_964530715.1 uncultured Sutterella sp.
CGTTTTAGTAAAGACCAATCACCTTCCACCAAGCCATACCGACGGTAAGCCACACAACGGTATTAATCGTGCAGATGATAAAGCCATTACGCCACCATTCACCCTGGGAAACGTAGCCTGCGCCAAAGTACACAGGAGCAGCACCGTTACCGTAGTGGGTCAAGGAAATCGGCAAGTTCGCAAAGATACCGAAGGCGACCGCAACCATAAGTGCTGGTGCACCGCAAGCCACTGCCACAGCCGTAAATGCTGCGTACATCGCAGAAATACGAGCCGTCACAGACGCGAAGCAATAGTGCGAATAGGTGTAAATCAAACTAATGATCACAAAGGAAGCAATCCAGCCCATGTGCGCTGAAGAAATGCCGCTCGCGATAAAGGCAGCTGCCCACTTAATAAAGCCGCACTTAGCGAGAGCTGTCGCCAAGGACATTAAGCCGCCCATCCAGAACATGGCGTCCCATGCACCCTTCTCACTTAAGATGTCCTTCCAAGTAAGAACGTTAGTAATGAGCATAATCGAGACAGCGAGCATCGCAATCGGGGTTGCACCCAACTTCGTGAGACTTCCCGTGGCCCACAAGATTAAGCACATCACGAAGACAAAAGCCAGAACCTTTTCTTCCTTTGTCATCGGGCCCATCTTATCGAGCTCTTGCATAGCAAGTTCACGAGCATTCGGAATGCTACGAATCTCAGGCGGCGCAATCTTCAAAAGAACAAGCGGGACGAGGAATAAGCAAATCAAACCGGGGACGATAGCGGCGATACACCACTGCATCCACGTGAGTTCCACACCCACAGCGCTTGCAGCCAAACCAACGCACAAGGGGTTACCGGCCATAGATGTTAAGAACATCGTGCAGGTAACAGCATCGGCGTGGAAACCGACTTGCATAAGGTACTTACCAATCTTGCCAGCGGTTGGGCCCTGTTCGGAACCGAACGCGGAAGACAAAGACTGAACGATCGGGTAGAAGACGCCACCGCCACGTGCTGTGGCGCTGGGCATCGCAGGACTAATAATGAGTTCTGATAAGCAGATTGAATAACCCAAAGAGACAGCGCTCTTACCGATTGCCTTAATAATGCAGAAAGCAATACGGCGGCCGAGACCGGTCTTAATGAAGCCGCGCGAAAGGAAGAAGGCGCACACGATAAGCCAAATCGTGCCATTGCCAAATCCCATCAAGACGTCTTTGGTTTTGAGAATTCCAAAGAAGGCGCAGAACGTAAGGCCTAAGAAAGCCACAGCACCCATCGGAATCGGTTGAAGAATAAAGCCAGCGATTGTTGCGACAAAGACAGCAAACATTGTCCAAGCAGCAGGAGTCAGACCCGCTGGTACGGGACACAACCAAATGATCAAACCAAGACCAATGGTTATTGCCCATTTTCTAAGAGCAACACTATTCATAAGTTCCCTCCTTTGATAGCGTTACTTTGCTCTTTTTTTAGTTCGAGCAATGCTTTAGCTAAAAAGCTACTATCAGCATCACAAGAACCCGCATAAAGCCAAGTAACTAATTAGAAACGCCCTGTATTAATTAGATTCTTACAAACAGAAACATTTCCTCCGAGTGCGATTTTACATTCAAAATTTGTCTGAGCGAATCCGTAGAACTGATTTTAGGTAGGGAATTCCCCTTAGACTTTTGAATAGTTCTCAAAATCGGTTCCCTCTTGTCTCTTTTCTCAATGCGATTTTTCCCTGTTTTTTTTCTTAGTAGGGGGCAAAAGTTGCAGAAAAAATTTTGGGCAGATTGAGAGTTCTTCCCAATCCGCCCAATATCGCTTACTAAGCTTTGTACTAAACCATCAAATTACTTGATAGCGGCTGTATCAAACGCTGTAAGAGGACGCTTTTCCTTATCAAAGCCATAGAACCAAACGTCATAGGTTGCTCCTGCCTTCATACCCGTGGCGAGAGCCTTCTGGCTAAATGTCACAACGAGGTCACGCTTACCGTCACCGTTGACATCCGCATAGCGGTGTGTGAGGGGCTTAGCGAGTTTCGCAACTTCACCAGAGTTACCGATGGAGGCACGTCCAAGACCTGCGTAGACCTTCGAGAGATCGACCTTAGTTGCGTCAAGCTTCTTATCCGAGAAGAGAACCATCTCGACAGCGGCATCGCTCGTAGAATCGATTGTGTCCGCTAAGAGAGCAACCTGGTGCGGAGCAATCTTCGCAAAGCGCTCGGCAACGGCGCCTTCGGCTTCGCGGAACGCACGTTCGTTATAGGCCTTCAAGTAAGAAAGAGCCTTCGCGGGCGATGTCTTATAGAGCAACGCGGCCTGCGCCTTAACGGCACTGTCGTTTTCCGTTAACTCTTTCTCGAGTTCGAGAAGGAACTCTGTGTTCTTCTTACGGGTATTTGTCAAGAAGTCAGTGGCGTTCGCATAGGAGACGAATGTCCAAACAGGCCAAGCGGCGTTGTAGCTAAAGTTGGGGATTGTTCCCTTGAAGTGTTCAGCTGTGGCTGTTGCTGCATCCATGAAGGATGTTCCTGCTGCGGGTTTCGCAAGCGGGAAGAACGGTACGAACGGAGACTCGCAGGGACGTGCAAGTGTGCGGAAGGCCTGAACAAGCTCTGGATGCTCGTTCTGTACAACGATGAGAGACTCATGCGTTGTCGGACGGCAAAGGCCGTTACCTGCCTTGTGATACCACCCAAAGTCCTTACCGATGTCCTTCTCATGCAAGCGGAGAAGTTCCTTCACTTCCTTCACGCCAAACTTCTTCTTAGCGACGACGCTATAGGGGAATTTCTCGGGGTCTGTGATTTCTTTCCCGGTGATCTTCTTCCAAGCGAGGTTGTTACGACTCTGGTTATAGGCCGCAGCGCGCTTACTTGCGGGTTGCACAGCAACGCGATAGTTAAAGTCGCTGTAGACACCAGCCTTTGCGGGCTTGTAGCGACCCTGCTTGATGGCGCGTTCAATGAGCCCTGGGGCAACGATTACGTTTTCTGTATCCGTTGCATCAACCTTATCCATCATGAAGTTATTGGGGATGTAGACAACTTCGTTATCCTTAACGCGACGAGCGACCCAAGTGTTACCCTGGTGAATAGCGATTTGCCAAGCTTCATTTGCGTCAGCGATTGTGTATGTACGACCTTCTGCGAAGTAGCCATACTTACCTAAGAGGTCAATAGCAATGTTGACAGCATCGCGTGCGGAGTCAGCGCGTTCAGCCATGATGCGGCGAATGCCGTAACCAATACCACCGTCCTTCAAGGGCTGGACGTTCTCTGGGAAGATTGTCGTGCAAGCATTGGAGACGATTGTCACGCCCTTATCGTTTACGAAACCGTCAGAAAAGGAGGCTCCGCTCGGAGAATACGTCTGGCTCCAATAGAAACCGTGGGTCTTTTCGACCTGTGGGAT
>CAZHBC010000085.1:0-5537 GCA_964530715.1 uncultured Sutterella sp.
TTCGGAAGAACGATGTCAGCCTTCGCAACGAGTGTCTTCATCGCTTCGACGTAAGCCGCATCAAACGCAGGATAAAGTTTCCCATTATCTGCCATCGCAGGATCGATAATCGCCTCAGCCCCAGGTTTGCGGCAAGTATCCAAAATGCGAGCCACTAAAGAGATCTGCTCACGGCTCCCCAAGTAACCCGTTGTCACGGCATCAAAGGTAATTCCTTCTTTGACCCAGTGCGCACGGATCGGTTCAATGTCCTCCGTTAAATCTCGGAAAGTGAATCCCGTAAACCCTGCAGTGTGTGTAGAAAGCACCGCTGAGGGCAAAATCGCAGTCTCATGACCGCAAGCAGAAAGAATGGGAAGCGCAACTGTGAGGGAGCACTGCCCAACGCAGGAAATATCCTGAATAGTTAAAACACGTTTATATGTCACTTTTACTCCGCATCGCTTCCCTCTACTGGGGAAGCAACCTCCGTTTTACGCAGTTCTTCGATGTGCTTTAAGTAAGCCTCATCGACGTCACCTGTGATGTACTCGCCATCAAAGCACGAGCAATCGTAGTGCTTGACGGCAGGATTTAATTGCAAAATAGCGCTCTTTAAGTCTTCAAGTCTCTGGTAGACAACAGCGTCTGCGCCAATCTTCTCTGCAACGCCTGCTGCGTCTAACCCATGACCACAAATCAATTCATCGCGCGTAGCCATATCGATGCCGTAGACATTCGGGAACATCACGCGCGGTGCAGTTGAGGCAACAAAGACTTTCTTTGCTCCAGCCTCACGGGCAAGTTTCACAATCTCACACATCGTCGTGCCTCTCACAATAGAGTCATCGACTAAGAGAACGTTCTTCCCTTCAAATTCAACGGGCATCCCGTTTAGCTTCTGCCGCACGGTCTTCACGCGAGTGGATTGGCCTGGCATGATAAAGGTGCGACCCACGTAGCGGTTCTTCAAGAACCCTTCGCGATACGGGAGGTTTAGCGTTGCTGCCAACTGTTGAGCCGCGGGACGACCCGAATCTGGAATCGGCATCACGACATCGATTTCAGAGAGGGGAATATTCTTTTCCACTTCGCGCGCTAAGGTCTCACCGAGTTTTAAGCGCGCCGCATAGACACTTACGCCATCTAAAACGCTATCAGGACGGGCAATGTAGACGTGCTCAAAGATGCAGGGGCAGAGATCTACTTTCTCCGCACAGATTTCGCTAAAAAGCTCTCGATTGCGGTTAATGAAAATCACCTCTCCAGGGGCGACATCACGCATGAATTCAAAGCCAAGACCATTGAGGGCAACAGATTCCGAACAGACCATGTAGTCGTACGAACCATCGGCCTTCTTCATGCGACCAATGCAAAGAGGCCTAATGCCGTGCGGGTCTCGGAAAGCAATGAGGCCCTTATTGATAATGAGAGCCACGTCGGAGAAAGCGCCCTTTACACGCTTATAAACCTCACGCATTGCCGCAAAGACACGCTCTGTAGTGAACTGTCCACGGCCTTGGCAGTGCTTACCGATTTCATCGGCTACGACATTAAGAAGGATTTCTCCGTCGCCTAAGGTATTGATGTGGCGAAGATCAACGTCGTAGAGCTCATCCTTTAAGAGCTCTCCATTGGTAAGACTTCCTTCGTGGCAGTAAAGAATCCCATAAGGGGCGTTCACGTAAAAAGGAGAACTCTCTTCGTTGGATTTTGCCGTTGCTAGCGTCGGGTAGCGGCAGTGTCCCACGCCAGAATTGCCTTTGAGGTTACGCATGTCACGCGTACGGAAAACCGCATTAACTAGGCCTAAGCCTTTATGCAAGTGAAACTGCAAACCTTCAACCGTGGCAATGCCTGCTGAATTCTGTCCACGATGCTGCAAAAGTAAAAGGGCGTCATAAATCGTCTGATTGACGGGCTCGTTACTGATTAATCCAACAACTCCGCTCATGGGGAAATTTCTCGCTTTAGGTCTTACGCCAGACCTACGTGTGGGGTTAATAAATTCTGAAATTCTGTCGCATCTGTCCGATTGCCTCAGGCAAAATCGGCATCGCCAAATCGATTACATGTTCCGCAGGCACAATCAAAACGGAATTGCGCCAATAGCCCGTCCTTGTCGTGCTTGTCATCCCTAGTAAAAAGACGCAGGCGCAAACCACAACAACGCCGCGAAGGAACCCAAAGACTGCGCCGATGGAGCGATCCTCGAAGGTAATCGACGCTGCGGACAAAGCACGGCCTGCCATCTTTCCCAAAATGCCACAGACAAAGAGCACAACAACAACGATAAGAATTGCGCCAAAGACAACTCGAATCGAAATATCCACACTCTCAAGCGGAATCATGGGACCGACTGCAGGGGAAAATTTCAACGCGAGAACGATTGCAAGAACCCAACCGACGATAGCCATCAGTTCTCTGACGATGCCACGGAAAAGTCCAACAATCGTAGAAATTGCTAAAACCGCGAGAATAATCCAATCGACTTCATTCATAGTGTGGAGAATCCTTATTTCTTAGTGGGCTTTTCTGTCATGATTCCACCGTTTGTAATGGAATTAAGTGCAAGACGATCTAGGGCTTCTTTTGCCTTTGTGATTGAATCAAACTTGCCAACGCGGACGCGCCAAATATCTGACTGGTGGCGTTTCGTTTTCTCAACATAAGTCGGTAGCCCCAACTTACTGATGCGATTGGCGTGCTCGGTGGCGGAAGCTTTATTGCTCGTGGCAAGAAGCTGAATGTAGTAAAGCGTCGTACCCTGTGCGGCCTTATCTGTTGCACCACTAGTAGTCTTCGTGCGAGAAGCCGTCTCCTGAGTAACCTTCCCTACTTTCTTTTCCTCGGAAACCTTTTGCGTAGCAGTTGTTGGCTTTGCTTGAGATGGTGTCTTTTTTTCTACAGCCGTTGTAGCTTTCTTAGCGGCACTAGGTGTGGGGTTTGCCTGACTTAGGTTACGCGCCACAACCTCTGCTTTAGGGGCATCTGTTTTCTTTGCCGTATTCTTTGTCGATGTGACAGCCATGCGTTGCGAATACGGTGTCTTCCCTTGTTTAGGAATCTCCGTTACCGCTCCCCGCTTAGCAAAGTCCTCCGCAGGTTCAAAGACCCACGGCAAGACGGCACAAAGAAGTAAGACAAATGCTATGAATCCAAAAACACGACGACGAAATGAGGCTTTTTGCGTAGCCTTCCCGGCTGCTGCATTCGAAGAAATTGAGTAGATAGAACCCGCATCGGAATCTTCCGTCGATGCTGTCTCATTCGGTCCGAAAAGTTTTTGAAATTTATCGAGCATGCCGAGAATCTTCCTCTGAGGAGGCACCAAGAGTGCGAAGCGAAGAAACCGCAGCTCCCACCGTTACGAAGGAGCCAAACACAAGGATTCTAACAGGCCGCTCAGTAGCCTGACGCGATGCGGCGATTGCGGCTCTCAAAGCAGCATCAACCGAAGGGAAAGCTGTAGTCTTTTCGTTCTCGACTTGAGCCTTATTGAGTCTTTCCGTAAGAATCGCTAAATCCGCTCCACGTAGTCCCCCAAGTGGCGCAATAAACCAGTGGTCAATAAGTGGGGCCATCGTGCGCGCTACCGTGGCGATATCTTTATCTTTAAGCATCGCAAAGACTGCGAAAAGTTTCTCGCCCGTCCGTGCCGTCTGGGTGATATTCTCTCTGAGAACGGAGGCTGCCTGCGGGTTGTGGCCAACATCTAGGTAGATGGGAACGTCTTTTAGGCTAGCTAGGTGAAACACTTCAAAGCGCCCTGGCATATAGGCGCTCTTAAGTCCCTCTTCGATGGCAGTGCGTGTAATGGGCAAACGCTCTGCGAGGCTTAAAAGAGCCGCAAGAACACCTGCGGCATTTTGCACTTGATTTTCCCCTCGAAGCGCAGGTTTCTTTAACCCCAAGAATGAAAACTTCCCAAAGGAAAAATCAAATGTGTCACCGTGCTCAGCTGTTTCAAAGTCAAGACCGTAACGCGCAAGCGGTGCGCCAATCTTTTCTGCGTAGGCCACAAGTGACTTGGGGGCATCTCGGTCTGAGAGAATTGCAGGATGTCCCGAGCGATAGATACAAGCCTTTTCCGCGGCGATTGCCTCACGCGTTGAGCCAAGGTAGGCTGTGTGATCAATACCCAAGGCACAGACAATTCCACAGTCCGTGTCGATTGCGTTCATCGCATCGAGCCTTCCCCCTAAACCAATTTCTAAAATCACAGCATCTAAGTGGCTTTCAGAAAATAGCGAAAGGATCGCGAGCCCTGTGAATTCAAAATACGTGAGCGGGAGTCCTTTTCTTACCGCTTCAACCCGCGCAAAGGCTTGAGATAGGGAAGCATCCGTTGCCTCTTTTCCATCGATTACAGCACGTTCATTAAAGCGAACCAAATGCGGAGAGGTATGCATACCAACGCGATACCCTCCTTTTCTTAGAATCGCCTCTAACATTGCACAGGTACTTCCCTTGCCATTGGTTCCCGCGACAGTGAAAACGGGGCAATCAAAGTGGATGCCGAGCCGAGAAATCATCTCTCGCATACGAGCCAAACCCAACTCAATGGGTTTCTCGTTTATCCGTTCAGCATACTGCAGCCAATCCTCCAACGGTGAAGTCGAAGTTGGGGTAATGAAAGATTCCTGCATGATTAAAGTACCAATCCAACGAGCATTTGGCCAAGAGAGAGGAAGGGACGAATAAAGAATGTTGTCATCCCAGTGACAATCAAAACAAGCATAATCGGCAAGCCATAGCGCTCCAACTTAGAATAAGCATAAGCCCATTTCCAAGGAAGAAGACCCGCGACGATGCGTCCTCCGTCTAAGGGAAGAATAGGAATGAGGTTAAAGGCCATCAACACAAGATTCACAGAGATTCCTGCAGAAGCAAAGGAAGCAGTAGCAGAAAGCACCGTGTAATTGTCCGTAAGAGAAAAGACAATACGCAAAAGGATGGCCCAAAGGAGAGCCTGCGCGAGATTAGACAAGGGCCCCGCGAGAGCTACCCAAATCATGTCACGCTTTGGATTACCTAAACGTGCGAAATTCACGGGCACAGGTTTTGCCCATCCGAAGAGAACCCCGCCAACACCCGTTAACAAACTAGAAATCAGTAGCAACCCTGGAACAAGAAGCGTCCCAACGGGATCAATGTGCCGAAGGGGATTAAGACTTAAACGCCCCATCCAAGTGGCTGTGTTATCGCCAAAAAGCTTCGCAGCATAGGCGTGAGCGGCCTCATGCAAGGTAATGGCAAGAATCGCAGGAATCGCGTAAATCGCAACAGTGGAAATGATGTTCATCATAGGTTGCGCAGTCTAGCAAAACCGCAATACTTGAGAGGAATAAATTGCAACAAAAATTACTTAAAACATAGAGAAATTGCAAGGCTTTGTTTTTTAGTATCAAGGCAAAAAAAATCCTCCGAAGACCCGTGAAGGAAATCGGAGGAATCGATTCGAAACCGAACGAAGCGACTTAAGTAATTTAAGCCGCTTCAGGGGTCATACTAGACCATACCGGCAACGACGAAGCCAAGGGCAACGCTGAAGACGA
>CAZHBC010000086.1:0-5490 GCA_964530715.1 uncultured Sutterella sp.
CGCTCCATCGCCTTTATATACGGTGTGAAGTTTTCTTCATAGAAGGCTAGGCACTTCGCGGAGCGAGAACCTAAGAACTTCTCAATAATGTATTTGGCATCCTCTGGGTTACTACGCGCAAACGCCAAGTGCACAGCACCCAAGACATTACGCTCGGTCTTATTCATGCGCTTTACGAGCGTAGAGAAAACTTGGTGACTCGAATTCCGATAGAACCAGAAGTACATCAAATCCATTAAGTGAGCAAAGAGTTCTTCACGGAGCCTTGCTCCCTTTTCTTGCGTTAAGCGACGGAATTCTCCTGGCTCAGCAAAAACTTCAAGCATATTTCTCTCTGGGAAGAGCGTTTCAAGCTTAACGTAGCAGGCAAAGAATGCATCGAACTTCGCATAGTAGTCAAGGCGGCGCAGTCTATAGAAGTTACGGCGATCTGCCGTTGCCTCAATCATGAGAGCAATCGTGTCGGAAGCAAACTTCGTGACGATAGCAGAGGAGTAAATCAGGACATCCGCCGTCGGCATGTCGGTGATAAAGGGGAGAATCACCGCAAGGAGGGCGTTGTAGACAAGGGCGACTGGAATTGCGAGCACACTTCTAAAGAAGTTTCCAACGACTGCTGTCATCGGGAAACCGCGGAAGATATTGTGCGAGCTGATGTAGGTGCCATTAGCAAGGGCAATCACGGTAAAGACAAGCAGTGGATGCTCGGTCACCTTAATCTGAAAGAGACCGACCAAGACAGCATTACGCATGATGCCTTCCAAGAGCACCACGGACCACCCCGTGTACATGAGAGACTCACAGAGGCGAGTCCACTGCACGGTCTTGTACCACTTGATGCGGCTACCGAAGAAGGAGCCCGAGGCAATGAGCATCTGAATGATGTTTCTAAAGCCTGTGATGCCAAGCCAAATGAAGGCGCCAAAGCAGGCTAAGAACCACCAGTTCTGTGTAACCATAAAGGTGCAGAAGGCAGGAATGAGGCCAAAGAGCACCTTAAGGATATTGAGTACCGGCGTCGTGAGATACTTCGCAGGAATCTTCTCAGGCTTCTTACTCGCAGTAGGCTTCTCTTTAAGGCCATTACTCGTAACGCCTGTCATGCCACCCAAGGTAACGACGTTTCCAGCGTCAACCCCCTTCACGGTACGCTCTTGAATAACGTAGTCACGCTTCTTTTGCATGCCGACAGCGGGGTTGTTCCGGAGAATACGCACGAGTTTCGTAAAGGCCCCTGGCTTTGATTCATCGCGATAGGTGTCTTGCACTTCAAAGCGGACATTAACGGGAAGAACCTTTGTATTGCCTTTAAGTTTCTTCTGCGCAGCGCTCGGAAGCGTATCGACGACCGCAAGTCCCATACCGAAGCGATTCCCAACGTGTCCGGTGGAGTCTGTGCCGAAGGTACTTCCAAGGGGCGTTTCCGCATAGAGGGCAATGAGTTCAGGTAGGTTATTGAGAATCGTCGTAAGTTTGTTACGGCGTTCTTCGTTTCCGGAATTCTCAATAATGAGTTCGCTAAGCGTTGCCTTTAGACTCATAATCTGAGCCTTGTTAATCTGCCGCTGGATGCGACCGATGCGGTTTAGATCAAAAACCTCGCCATCGAAATACTCTTTAACGTTGATGCGCTCTAAGTGCGTGAAAAGTCCCTTTGCGTCCCAGAGAATCTCTAGAACGTCTGCGGCGTCAAGCCCAGAGAGTTGCAAACTCGTGCGGTAGCCGCTTCGTAAGTCTGTAACAAGCTTGAGATGCTCAATTAGTGGCATCGATAGGAAAAGAGGACGCCCATCATTAGCAGGAACGTCGCGGTTTGGAACCGTGGGGTTCTTCTCTGCGCAAAGGTACTCAGAAAGAATCTTATTGGAGGTAAAGCCATCTAAGTCTTCAATCTGAGAAATTGCATGCGCTTTTTCTTCCTCGTTAAGAGAGGGAAGCGCTGTTTGAAGGGCTTCGGCACGAGCTCTCATTAAGTCAATGAGACTCTTATGGATAAAGTCCGATAGGTGTAGGCGACTCGCTCTACCAATACCAACAAATTCTCGGAACGCATCTTTGTCAATCGGAGGAACCGCTCCAAGACCAAAGCGTTTTGCAACGTCTTCGAGGTGGTTTTTGTTAAAGCTATCTAGTAAGGCGTAGGTCTGATCGGCGTACCAAGCGTTGGCTTTTTCTCCTTCAGAAAGTACCTTGCGAACTGGTTCACTCTTAAAGAACTCAACAACGTCTTCTGCGTTTGAGAAGCCACGCGGTGTCCAGATGAAATCTACGTATTTATTGCGGTAGATAGCACGAAATTCCAAGCCAACACGCACGCGAATCTGCATGATTTCTGCGGCGGTTGTGAGTTCCTCTACAGCCTCAGGATTAATCGTGTTGTGATAAATCACCGTGAGACTGCGAATGCCTTTAACCCAAGCATCCATGATGAGGTATGTGGGGTTCTTGCGGCCCTTTGTATTGGAATCATGCACGTGCTGATCCATCGTGAGTTGATCCCAACTCTCTGGCATCTCAAGTAGATAGCGAGAGGCTAGAAAGGAGCGAACGATACGGGGGTTTCCAGCGGAAACCTTACGGAAATCGTGGATGAGTTTAAGTTGTTCGAGCTCATTACCCTTAGCGCGGATGATATCTTTCATCATCTGCACGAGGACGCGTCCCGTGTTAATGCGGAAGGGGGTTGAGGCGCTATTAATTACCTCATCGTAAAGCGCCCGCAAGGCCGCTAGACGTGCTGCGGCGTCTCTCTTTCCTTCGATACTAAACAGTAGATTGATGACAGCATGCGCGACACGAATCTCGCGGGATGTTGCGAAACTCAAAATGCCGTGTGGGTGCAGAGCCGTGTTAAAAAGCTTTTGTTCAAGCTTTTCACTGGGTCGGCTTTCTGTGGTCGAATTGACCATTGCGAGCAAATCTCGATCGCTCTGATCAAAGTACAGATTTTCTGACATGCAAAAACACTCTCTTTAAGAATTTTGGTTCCCTTATATATTCCTTTCGTCTTAGGGCAATTAGGGAACTCTGTGTATCTCTAAATACCTAATCTTATCAATAGATTAGGTATTTTTCTACTCCTTTAGAATTATTTTTCTTGACCTATTGATTTTTTTCGTTAAAATGCCGAACTTCGCCGAGTTTCGAAAACATCCTCCGAGGAAGTTCTCGAAGCAAAGAAATCGGCTCGGTGCGGTCGTGGCGAAATTGGTAGACGCGCAGCCTTGAGGTGGCTGTGGCGAGAGTCATGAGAGTTCGAGTCTCTCCGACCGCACCATTCCTTCCTTCTTCTTTTCCCACAATACAAAGACTAGAAACGCGACTATTTGTTGTCGATTTTCTGCGCTGGTGTCCCTGTCGCACTCGGACGTTCTTTCGGGCGGCAGAAAAAGAGGATAGCCACAACGGGGTAGAGGATAAGCCCAGCTAAGCCAATGACAACTTGGTTACTCATCCAAGTTGCTAGTGCACCACCAAGAATTGGGCCAGAAACTGATCCCATCTGTTGCGCGCAGTAACTGTATCCAAAGACACGACCTCTGTCCGCTGGACTTGTTGCCTGTGTCAAAACCGCGTTAATCGCAGGGAAGATTCCTGCAAATGCGATACCACCGACAAAGCGCCAAATCGTAAATTGTGTCAAATCAAATGGCACAGCCTGAATCCATCCGAACGTCGCTCCAAGAAAGAGCGAGAGGTAAAGAACGGGTCTATAGCCCCAACTTTGCCCTAAGATTCCCCAAACCGGTGCTGCAAAGATTCCTGAAATGCCAACGATTGAGAAAACCAAGCCAGAAATAAAAACGAGGTGTTCCATCGACTCGTGCAGTTCCCCAATGTAGAGGGGTAACACGGGTTGCGTCATCATGACAGTCAGCTGCACCATAGCAGCTGCAAAAAGCATACGTTGTACGGTGGGATTGCGAAGCGTTTCATGAAGGACAAAGCGTTTTTTGGGTTTAACTTCGAGGGGCTTCGGATCGATGGCTACAACCTTAGGCGGCTCTTCCACAAAAAAGAGAATCAGGAGGGCAATTGTCGTAAGGCTCCCTGCCGCAACTAGGAAGGAAGCGCGCATACCAAGTGCTTCGGCTAAAACACCTCCGAAGAAGGGACCAATGACGTGCCCAGCGGTGAGGCCCCCTTGCATGACGCCCATACAAAATCCCAAGCGAGAGGCAGGCGCTTTTGCACTCATAATCGCTAGTGTCGCAGGCCAAAGACCTGCGGAAAAGCCCTGCAAGGCCCGCATCGCGAAAAGTTGCATCGGTGTTTGTACGAGACCGCCGATAAAGTAGGAAATCGCCAAGCAAAAGGCCGCCCGAATGGCCATAAGTTTGCGGGATTTCTTATCGGCAAGAGCGCCCCAAATGGGAGCCATGATTCCAGAAATTAGGAAGGTAATTGAGAAAATAATTCCGCTCCACCAATTGACATCGGCGACGTCGACTCCGAGGTCATCGATGAGGTACATCGGCAGAAACGGGATTAGCATCGTGTATCCCGAAGACATCAGTACTGCGCTCAGGGTAAGAATCGTGAGCGTGACTTTCCAATTGTCTTTAAGAAACATGTCTTTTCCCTTTTTTCGGACAAAATCAGTAGAAGGTTCTCGTAAAGGGGAAGGAGTCTAACTGATTTACAAAGAAATTTTAACTTTTGAACCCTCGTGGTATTGCTAAAATTGGATTTTTCTTTTCATTTGTCAGTGTATCTACGACTATGCAAGTACGTCCATCTTTTTCTTCAGATTACATGGAAGGCGCTTTGCCCGAGATTTTGAAACGCCTCGAAGAAACAAATTTTGAACAAACCCCTGGCTATGGGTTCGATGCTTATTCGGATTCTGCTAAGGAGAAAATTCGCGTTGCCTGCAATGCCCCCAACGCCGATGTTTATTTTCTTGTTGGCGGAACACAGACCAACGCAACGGTTATCGATGCGCTCATTGCGAAGTACGAAGGCGTAATCGCAGCTGATACAGGACATGTGAGTTTGCATGAAGCAGGAGCTATCGAAGCCGCTGGTCACAAGGTTCTCACTATTGCGCACAAGAATGGAAAGATTGTTGCAGAAGATCTTGTCAATTATCTAAATCGTTTTTTCGTTGACGAAAATAGAGACCATATGGTCCAACCTGGCATAGTTTACATCTCTCAGCCAACGGAATATGGGACGCTTTATAGTCTTGCTGAACTCGAGGCGATAAGCAAAATCTGCCGCGCGAAGGGTTTGCCGCTTTACCTAGACGGCGCTCGCCTTGCCTATGCATTGGGGTGCCCTGCAAATGATGTGACGCTTTCTCACATTGCTCGCTTGTGTGATGCTTTCTACATTGGCGGGACAAAGTGCGGAGCCCTCTTTGGAGAGGCGGTTGTGTTTCCGGATCCCAAGGTGGTTTCTCACTTCTTCACAACGGTAAAGCAACACGGTGCGCTCCTTGCAAAAGGCCGCCTCCTTGGAATTCAGTTTGATACGTTCTTTTCAAAC
>CAZHBC010000087.1:0-5413 GCA_964530715.1 uncultured Sutterella sp.
TTCAACAAAAGGCGCGGCAAGCCCTTGGATGGCGTAACCGCCAGCTTTGTCGTAGGGTTCTGTAAGAGCGCTATACCAATCGATTTCTTCTACGGTTAATTTTCTAAATCGAACGGAAGAGACGCTTACAGCCTCTGCAAAGTTTTCTATGTCGCTAGCAAGGACGACAACGGTGCGTACTGTGTGAGTAGCGCCTGAAAGTTTCCGTAAGAATTGTTTTTCTTCTTCTCTATCGCGGGGTTTCCCGAGAATTTCATCCCCGAGAATAACCGCTGTGTCAGAGGCAAGAACGGGAAGACGCGGGAGGTTTTCCTTTTCAATCCGCTCTAAGGCGCGAAGGGCTTTTTCTCGCGCAGTCCTAAGGACGTAGGTTGCGGGGTCTTCCTCGGGGAGGCGCTCTTCGTCTCCCGCGAAGGCGGTTGCAACCGTATTGTCGCTTAGGATTGTGAAATCCTTAAAGCCGATTTCTCGAAGAATCTGTGAGCGTCTCGGGCTTTTACTTGCTAGGTAAAACTGACTCATGCTCTGTGGTACGGGTGATTATTCATCATCGACCAGACTCTGTAGATTTGCTCGCAAACCAACACGCGGGCAATCGCGTGTGGTAGCGTCATCGAAGAGAGTCGCATGGTGAAATCAGCTCTCGCTTTGAGTTGCGCATCGAGCCCGTCGGGACCACCAATGAGAAATGTCACGTCTTGCGACTGATCTTTCCAGAGACCCAACTTACGAGCGAATTCCACAGTTGACATGTCCCGTCCTCTCTCATCGAGTACGACAACACGGTTGTCAGCAGGAATGGACTTGCGGATTCTCTCTGCTTCAAGAGCCATCAGTTTTTCGGCGCTCTGTCCAGCGCGGGGTTCTGTTTTGAGTTCGCGCAATTCGACCGAGAAGTTTTTCGGAAAGCGTGCCAAATAATCTTCAACAGCCGTGTTGACCCAAGCGGGTTCCTTTTGTCCGATAGCAATAATCGTAATGTGCATCAGTCTTTCTTCGCAGTAGTCTTTTTAGGGGTCGCTTTCTTTGCTACAGGCTTTTTGGCGGGAGCTTTTTTAGCGACAGGCTTTTTAGTCGCTGCGGGCTTTTTAGCCACGGCTGGCTTTTTCGTAGCGGCAGCTTTCTTTGTTGTCGCTACTTTCTTTGTTGTTGGCTTCTTCGAGGCGGCTTTCTTTTCTGCGGTTTTCTTCGTGGGTTTCGCTTCTTTTGCCGCAGAGGCGGAAGTTTTCTTAGCAGTAGTCTTTTTCGTCGCAGTACGTTTACGGGCTGGCTTCGCGGCCTTCTCTTCTTCCTCTGCTTCAGAGACCTTAGAGAAGAGTGTCTTTAGATCCAAAGCGTCCGGTCCCCAAAGTTCCTCTAAGTCGTAGTACTGACGAATATTTGGCTGCATGCAGTGGCAGACAACAGAGCCGCAATCAACAAGAACCCATTCGCCCGTATCCGTGCCTTCTGTGCCAGAAACTTTGCCACCTGCGGCTTTCACTGCCTTTGCTACAGAACTAGCTAGGGCGCGTGTCTGACGGTTGCTTGTGCCAGAAGCGATAACAATGTGATCGAAGGCGCTGGTTTTCTTTGTTGTGTCGTAAACGCGAATGTCCTGTCCTTTGACGTCTTCTAGGGCGTCAACGACGGTTTTCAGCAGTTCTTTTTTGTTCATATGTCTATTTTTCTTCTGTGTAGAGATTGTGCTCGAGAATGTAGTCAAGCACATTTTTCTGTAACCACGAACGGAGTTCAGGCGCGTCCCGGTTACCTGACTGTAAGATACTACGAATTTTAGTGGAACTTGCCCGCACAGGGGGCGTTTGAAAGAAGCTCACGGCGCCCTGAGAGTGATTCCTTAGGTCGCTTGCTGCAACAATAGAATGCTCAGCCCAAAGGGTAACCTCCAGTGGCGCCTTGGCCGTTTTCCCGTCACGTGTGCTAACAGCGATATTGACTAGAGTGAGGAATTCTCTCCAATGTTTCCACGTCGGGAGATTTTCCCATTGGTCTGCGCCAAGAATGAGGGTAAGAGACGCCTCTTTCCCTTCTCGCTCTCGGATTTCATGCAAAGTGTCGATTGTGTAAGTTTCCCCAGAGCGCGTCAATTCACAGGTATCGATTGCAAAGGGACTTTTCCCAGTAAGGGCAAGTTTTAACATTGCCTCTCGAATTTGGGCATCTGTCGCAGGGTGCTTTTGCCAAGGGCTCCCAGCAGGGATAAAAAGAACACGGTCTAGGCTAAGAGCGGCAAGAGCCGCCTCAGCCAGCGCTATGTGTCCAATGTGAACAGGGTCAAATGTACCGCCAAGAAGCCCTGTAGCACACGAAATTTGTGTTGCAGAGCTCTTAGTCATTAGGCGTTTTTCTTTTCGCGAGCAATCGCGCGGTAGCCAATGTCGCTTCGGTATTGCACGCCTGCGAACCGAACTGCTTTGGCGGATTCGTAGGCGGCATCCTGCGCTTCTTGGAAGGTATTCCCAAGGCCCACTGCACAGAGAACGCGTCCGCCAGAAACAACCATCTTTCCTTCGGAATTTAATTTCGTTCCTGCGTGGAAAATCTGGTGCGTTGCATCGTTCGCGGGAAGCTTTTCAATGACTGCGCCCTTCTTTGGGTGTTCTGGATAGCCATCGGCGGCAAGCACAACGCCCAAGGCGATGCGAGGATCCCAACTAATCTTCGCTTCGTTAAGTTTCCCATCGAGGGCTAAGAGAAGCGCCTCGGCAAAATTCCCTTGGAGTCTAGAGAGAATAGGTTGCGTCTCCGGGTCTCCGAAGCGGCAATTAAATTCCAAGGTTTTCACAGAGCCGTCCTTACCAATCATAAGGCCTGCGTAAAGGAAGCCCGTGTAGGTATTTCCTTCTTCTTTCATCCCGCGGACGGTAGGAAGAATGATTTCCTGCATCACCTTTTCGTGAATCGCACTGGTTACGACGGGCGCTGGCGAGTAGGCCCCCATGCCGCCTGTATTGGGTCCCTTGTCGGCATCAAGAAGCCTCTTGTGATCTTGGCTTGAGGCCATGGGAAGAACGTGTTCGCCATCGACCATGACGATGAAACTTGCTTCTTCGCCATCTAAGAATTCTTCGATAACAACGCGAGCCCCAGCGGCTCCAAACTTGTGCCCAGAGAGCATGTCATCGATTGCCGCGTGTGCGTCTTCTTCTGTCATCGCAACGACGACGCCCTTACCTGCGGCAAGGCCGTCTGCTTTAATCACAATCGGAGCGCCTTTTTCACGGACGTAGGCGTGCGCTTTTTCGGCATCTTCAAAGGTTGCGTAGTCAGCAGTTGGTACGCCGTGCCGCTTCATGAAAGCCTTTGCAAAGTCTTTGGAGCTTTCAAGTTGAGCGGCTGCCTTCGTGGGTCCAAAGATGGGAAGCCCCTCTTTGCGGAAGGTATCGACAATCCCTTGAGAGAGTGGCGCCTCTGGTCCCACAACAGTTAGGGCAATGCCTTCGGTTTTGGCAAAACGGGCTAGTTCATCGATATCTGTAATTGCGACGTTACTTAGGGCCGCGTCTGCGGCAGTGCCTGCATTACCTGGGGCAACGTAGACTTTCGTCACTTTTTCGCAACGGGAAAGACGCCAAGCCAGGGCATGTTCTCTTCCGCCACTTCCGATTACCAAAACCTTCATAACAGGTCTCCTTACTTATTTAGAGTACGAGTTGTGCGTTATTCCTCGTCGCAGAAAACTGCGCTTGTGTAGACGTTACTGACATCATCGAGGTCTTCGAGGGCGTCGATGAGTTTACGCATCTTGGCGGCATCCTCTCCTGTGAGTTCAATCTCATTTAAGGGTTTCATCGTAACGTCAGCAGAAACCGGTGTGAGCCCTGCAGCCTCGAAGGCTTTCTGCACGGCATCAAAGGATTCCGGGGCACAAATCGCTTCAATTGAGCCATCTTCGTTTGTGACAACGTCGTCAGCGCCCGCTTCCAAGGCAGTCTCCATCACCTTGTCTTCATTGGTGCCAGGCGCGAAGAGGAATTCACCACAGTGCTTAAATTGGAAAGAGACAGAGCCTTCGGTTCCGAGGTTGCCACCATGCTTTGTAAGCTCATGGCGAACGTCAGCAACGGTACGGGTACGGTTATCCGTTGTGCAATCGATGATAAGAGAGGCACCACCCACGCCATAGGCTTCGTAGCGAATTTCTTCGTAGTTGACGCCTTCGAGCTGGCCTGTCCCTTTGAGAATTGCATTCTGAATCGTATCCTTTGGCACGTTTCCTTCGCGTGCCTTGGAGATTGCAAGGCGCAATCTGGAATTCATATCGGGATCTCCGCCACCGCCAACGCGAGCGGCGACGATGATTTCGCGGACAAGTTTTGTCCACAGGTTGGAACGCTTAGCGTCTTGACGACCCTTGCGGTGTTGAATATTTGCCCATTTCGAATGACCGGACATAAGAGAACCTTTCTAAAACTGGTAAACACAGAAAGCCGACGGCACTTTGAGGAATTCAAGAAAGAATTTCTCTTTGAGTCGATCGGCATAAATAAATGGATGCGCAAGTTTATCATTGCGCCTATGAGATTGCCTTTTTAAAGATGTTATGTTGATTCATCCGCAGTTTGATCCCGTTGCGTTTTCGCTAGGTCCCGTGAGCGTCCGCTGGTATGGACTCGCTTATCTGGCGGGTTTTGCGCTCTTCTGGCTCTTAGGGAGATTGCGCGCGAAGGAATCTTGGCGCGGAATCGACTCCGAGGGCGTAGAAGATTTACTTTTCTATGGAATGCTAGGGATTATTTTGGGGGCAAGGCTTGGATTTTGCCTTTTTTATCAACCCTCTTGGTATCTTTCTCACCCATTGGACGTCTTTAAAGTTTGGCAGGGCGGCATGAGTGCACACGGCGGGATGCTCGGCGCCATTACTGCTATTGCTTGGTTTTCTCACGTGAAGAAAGTTTCTTTTCTTCGCATTGCGGATTTTGTAGTGCCCTTAGCTCCTCTGGGGATTTTCTTTGGCCGCCTAGGGAATTTTGTTAACGGAGAACTTTGGGGGCGTTTTGCCTCTGAGACGCTCCCTTGGGCAATGATTTTCCCGCAGTCAGGTAGTTTCGCCCCACGGCACCCTTCACAACTTTATGAAGCCTTTGGAGAAGGGCTCTTTCTCTTCCTTCTTCTTTGGATTTATTCGAGAAAACCACGTGCCACAGGGAAGGTAGCAGGGCTTTTCTGTATTGGGTATGCCGTTGCACGCTTTGTTGCTGAATTTTTCCGAGAACCCGATGCTTATTTGGGTTTTGGCCTCTTTGGGCTTTCTCGTGGTCAGTGGCTTACGGTTCCCGTTTTCTTTGTGGGCATTGCGCTTTTCTTCTTTGCGAGAAAGACGCACGATTCTTAGATTCCCCTAAAAGCACGAAGCCGCTAAAAACTTAGCGGCTTCGGGAAAAGAGGAAAAAACTTTTTCTTAGTAGAA
>CAZHBC010000088.1:0-5388 GCA_964530715.1 uncultured Sutterella sp.
GCAACGTAGCAAACAAAAATAATTCCCTCTAAACGGGTAAATACTAACGAGAAATACCCGAAACCCGATTTAAATGCGTTTGCACAAATTTGAGGCAAATCATAAAAAATCTAAGATTAATGAGATTTAGTCTTTTAAGAACTAATCTGCATAAAAATAAACCATAGAGAAATTCTATCAATCACAAAGGAAAAAATCCTCGGTAGGCTAGAGAGGAAAATTTTAGTTGCCAGAGGATTTACTGGGTTAAAAATGCAAAAATCCCGCAAAAAAGCAACAGAAAAAGCCAGTCTAAATTTTCTTAATTATTCTCATTTAAACTGTTATCTTACTCAACAGTTCTTATAGTACGCCTTATATTAACTCTGAAATCGCCCAAAAGAAGGAAATAGGCTAAAAATAGGTCAAAAATTCCTCTTTGACTTCTTGACAAAGTTAAACGAGTTAATTAACATAATAGTAACGAATATCTAACTTAATACACAGGATTTAAACGGTATGAGACCCTCCGTTGCAATAGAAGACTCAATGAAAGTACTCGGTCGCAACATCCGTTTGGCCCGTCTGAAGCGTCGCCTCCCCCAAGAGACCCTGGCTGAACGAGCGGGTATCGGATTGAGTACGCTCACGAAGATAGAAAAAGGTAATTGCGGTGTTGCGATTGGGACAGTCGCAGCTGTCATCCAGGCCCTGGGCCTTGGAACCCCCTTTTCTGAAATTTTGTCCTTCGATCCTCTCACGGAAGCATTCGAAGAAGAAACGCTCCCAAAAAGAATTCGTAGCACGACGAAAAAAATCTGAAGAAGAATGGCAAAAATTTTTCCGGTCAAAATAAAAATCGCAGACGAAATTTTTCCCGTTGGAAAAATTGCCTGTGAGGAGGAAAAAATTTCCGACTCCCCTGCTTTGGGGTTTCGGTATGAGGAAAGTTGGCTAAAAATCGGCTTCCCATTGGGAGAGGATTTGCCACTTTCAAAAAATGTCCTCTTACCTACTTCGGAAAAAAGCCCATATATAAAAAATAAGGAGTCGAAATATTTCGGTTTCTTAGCTGACCACCTACCTGGAATTTGGTTTGAAGGCTTTAAAAATCCGGTCGATGGCAGAAAAACATCGAGACTTGAAAAATTCTTCACACGGAAAAATCGCCAAAGCGCCTTTTCTGCTCTAGAAATTGGGGACGCTGTAGAAGAGCCTTTTGAGCCTCCGGTGCTCACAAAAAAACTCGCTAGCGACATTGTCCGCGCCTCAGAAAGCTTCTTTAGAGATCCCGAGAGACTTCGCCCTGAAGAATTTAATCTCATCGATACACTGACTTCAGATTTAGGGGGGAGAAGCCTTAAATTCCTTGTTCGGACTGAAAAATTATCCAGTGGAAACGAAGCAATTCTTCGTGTAAGGAATCCAGAATCCCCCTCAAACGATGCACTGTGGACTGCAGTTACAGCGGAATTAGCAAAAGCTTCTCTCATAAACGTCCTTCCCTATTCTTATATTCCAGGCCTCGGAACCTTGGAAGGTCGCATGGATAGGAAAGAAAATAAGCGGCTATTCCTCTTATCCGCTAAGACGCTTGCAAAACGCGCCTCTTTAGGCGCAAAAACACCGACATGGCTAGACGTAGCGGACATTCTTAACCGCGAAGGCTCTTCGCCAAAAGCGGACTTGAAGGAGCTATTTAATCGCCTTTTATTTGATGTTCTCACGAGCAATTGCCGTTCTACGATGAATCGAATTTGGTTCTATCGGGAGTGCGGGGGCTGGAGACTAGCTCCAATGACACTCCCCCTTTGTGCCGCCCCCGCCTACCCGATTCGTACACTACCTTTGGCGATTACATCTTCGAGCCCTGTGGCGACGCCAGAAGTAGCCATAAGTGTTGCGCGCTATTTCGGCTTAAGCAGCCGAGAGGCAAAGGAAGCCCAACTGTTGATTCTTCGGGCGACGAGCGGATGGGACAAACTTGCCTTGCGCTTCGGAGCCACGGCTCGCGAAGTCGATCTGATGCGCCCTGCTTTCTTCACAAGCGCTTGATACAGTATTAAAAACGCGAGAATTCATCGCGAAGTATTGGCAATTCCAAGCATCCCGCTCTGCATACTCATTAAAAAGAGTGCGAAGACTTTCTTCAATCTTTGGAGTAATGACTCCCTTACGCTCAATCCACTTATTTAAACCGTCTTTCGCACAAAGATGTCTACCTTCATAGGCAAGGAGAATGAAACTCGCGACAAAATAGGGTTCCATTTTCTCAGAGCCAGCAAGTTTCGTGAGTTCAGAGATTGCCTTGTCGTCAACGCCATATTTCTTAAGACTACTTGCACGCGTCGGAAACTGAAGACGATCCAGAGTTTCAAAGGCCCCAAAGAAGCGAGAAAGTGGAGAGGCGACAAGCTGACTAAAACCTGTTGTTGGAATCATTCTTTTCCCCCTAAAGTTGAACTCTTTCGATAAGAGAATTTTAGGGGAGGAATCCTAGAAAAAGATCATTTCATGATCCTTTATTTGCATGTATTTCGCTTTTAATCACAAGAGGGAAATTTCGAGGAAAAATTGATCTTTTAGGACTTGTGCCAGGGCAACTCAAAACCACAATATCTTGTGTAAAACACACCTATACGCTTGTGGGATTGTGTTTTATGGCTTTTTCGGTAGATCATAGTAAAACCCCGTTTTGACATAAGTCAAAACGGGATCTCGCAATGATCTTCTAGTAAGAAATTTGAGTAACTTTGAAAAAAAATTAACTCAATTATGCGTCGCTTTTGGAGCGCTCTAAAACCGCCCCAAAGAAAGCATCCGTTCCATGTAAATGTGTGAGCGTTACAAAGTAGTCTCCGAACCTTTCTTTTTGCCAAGCGGGCATCTCAATTCCCTGCTTTGCTAAGACCTCTGTTGCATTGACAAGATGAAACTCTGGATGGCGACTTAAGAAGTCTTCAACAACCGCTTGGTTTTCCTCTCTAAGGAGAGAACAGGTGGCGTAGACAAGTCTCCCCCCTTCTTTTAGTAGCTTAGAAGCCTCTTCTAAGATGGAAACCTGTAAGGCATTAATTCGCTCGATTTCCTTCGGGTTTAGTCTCCAACGAAGGTCAGGATTACGCCTCAATGTCCCCGTACCAGAGCACGGTGCATCAATCAAAACACGATCAAATTTCCCGCGAAGTCTCTTTATGCGGATATCCTTTTCGTTTCGGATAGCCATTGGGTGGATATTACTGAGCCCTGCGCGTCTCATACGAGGTGTCAAACCCGCAAGGCGCTTCTCATTGACATCAAATGCATAAAGGCGCCCTGTTGAGCGCATCATCGCTCCAATAGCAAGTGTCTTACCACCGGCTCCTGCGCAGAAGTCGCAGACCATCTCCGAGCGCTTTGCTCCAAGAAGCCTTGCTAGGAGTTGACTCCCCTCGTCCTGAACGTCGATGCGCCCCTCTTGATACATGGGCCAACGGATAAGTCCAGGCTTATCCGTAAGCCTCAGACCATCTGGGGAGAAAGGCGTAACTTTCCCTGTAACGCCGTGTTCTTCAAGCTCTGCGAGGACTTCCTCTCGCGTTGCCTTTAGGCGATTCACTCTCAAGTCTAGCGGGGCACCACCCAAGGCACTCTGAAAGACCTTCTTAGCCTCATCCCCATACTGCTTTTCAATCTTCTCAAAGAGCCAGAAGGGCATCCCAGCACGAACCTCGGGAGCGGCCTTCTCAAGCGCAAGGCTAAGCATATTTTCCAAGGGGCCCTTGTCGCTACCTAAGATTGCTTCAGGAATAGCCTCTCTACCATACTGCAGCAAAAGAGTTAAGAAAGCTGCAACCTTTGGGGCTCTTGCCGCAGGAATCGGCTTCATCCGCCAGGAGATTTCTGCAAAGTGCCTTAGGGCGAAGAAAATCGCCTCCGCAAGTATTGTTCTATCACGAGCACCAAGCTTGGGGTTTGACTTAAAGAAAGCCTTCATGAGCTGATCTGCGGGGCCATCGAGCTTCAAGATAACAGCCAAAGCTCGCGTTAACTCATCGACAATAAGGCTCGTAATCCGAATCTTCGAGGGATTAAGTTTTGTCATCCGATTCTTAGAAACAGGGCCTTTCTTCACCTCACCCTTAGCCTTCGCAGCGCGATAGGCCTCGCGTTGCCTCTTTTGGGCATCGCGTTGCCGCTCTGTCATGTGCTTTTCTGTGGTGTTTCGCTTCGCCCGCACTGGAGCAAAAGGCATTTTTTTCGTTGTCTTTTCTTTAGACATTGTTCTTTTCTTCTTAGAGTGCTGTGCTCATGACTGCAAGGTTCTGTGCTGTCTCAGGCGCCATGTAGACGCGTCCATCCTCTTTAAGGACAACTTTCCCTGTCGCAACAGCGTAAACACATCTTGGATAAAGAATGTGTTCAAGCTTCAACGCACGGGCCGCAAGTTCCTCCGGGGTGTCCGTTGGCACAACGGGAACGACAGCCTGTCCCACGATCGGACCTCCATCGAGTTCGCACCCTGCGAAATGCACTGTGCAACCGTGCACGCGAACCCCAGCCTCGAGCGCTCTCTTATGCGTATCAAGCCCCTTAAATAGCGGCAAAAGCGCTGGATGAATATTAAGAATCTTTCCTGCGTAGTGGTTAATAAAGAGAGGCGTCAAAATTCTCATGAATCCCGCAAGGACAATCACTGCGGGCTCAAGTGGATCGATAACACGAATCATCGCCTCTTCGAAACTTTCTCTATCCGAGAATTCCTTGTGATTGACGACAGCCGTGGGAATTCCAAGTTCCTTCGCACGAGCAAGGCCTGCTGCCTCTGGCCTGTTACTTAAAACAAGTGCAATGCGAAGCCCCTTGGAGGCCCAATTTTCCTCTTCTGCTTTCTTTTCGATAGCAACAAAATTCGAGCCGCGCCCTGAGATGAGAACGACGATGTTTTTCATAATGGAAGGTTCCTGAGAAAGATTCGGCGCATTTTAGCATCGAGCGCTAAGCCCTCTTCAATTCAAAGCCGAAGAAACACGCGTTCTAGGATGCAACACGTGTAGTGCAGAAACTTACATTTTGTCTTTTGCAATTCGCAAAAAAAGCCGCCAAAATTCTGCTCCTTATGAGAGACTACGAAACTTTTCGCATTATCCGTGGATTGCCGAAACCCGAAGAACGTGTGGCTTCGGCGCTTGCTATTGGCAATTTTGATGGCCTGCACTTGGGACACGCCGCGCTCCTAAAACACGTCTCTCAAATTGCGCGTGAAAAGCGTCTAGTCCCTACTGCACTCACCTTTGAACCGCATCCACGCGAGTTCTTTAAGGATAGTTCTGTACGACTTATCTCTACCTTGCGAGACCGTTGCATTGCGATTCTTCGCTGTGGCATTAAGAGAATTCACATTCTTCCCTTTGATGCTGCGCTCGCGGG
>CAZHBC010000089.1:0-5371 GCA_964530715.1 uncultured Sutterella sp.
TAGGGTTCTTTTTAGCCGTCTTTCTCATAGCTGGCGTTGCCATTGCATCGGGCTTTTATGTGAAAAAGAAATCGGCTTCGCAGTCAGCAGGTAGTTTTGTCATTGCAGGACTTATTCTCGGAACCTTAGGTGGGGGCGCTACGACCGTAGGTACCGCGCAACTAGCCTACGTCTACGGGCTCTCAGCTATGTGGTACACGGTAGGTAGCGGCCTAGCACTCTTTGTCCTTGCCTTTAGCTTTGTGAGCCCATTAAGAAAGAATGGAAACCCCACACTCGTTGGAATGATTCGCGATGAGTATGGAGATACGGCAGGGTACTCTGCCTCTATTCTCAATAGCCTTGGTACCTTCATTAACATCCTTTCGCAACTCATTGCCGCTTCGACCGTTGTGTTGGTTTTCTTCCCAGAAGCTTCGGTCGTAACGACCATAGGCGTCAGTGCTCTTTTCATGGCGCTTTACGTTGTCTTTGGCGGCACAAAGGGCGCAGGGATGGTCGGCATTGTGAAGCTTTTCCTCATGTACATTTCTATGGTGCTCTGTGCAGTTGTTGCGTGGAACGCTTTTGGAGGAAGTGCGGGTGTTTCTGAGGCTTTTGCGCACTTTAAAGGACCCGCGGGAACAAGCTTCTTAGATCCCTTTGCCCGAGGGTTTGGAAAAGACTTCGGCTCTCTTGTTTCCGTTCTTCTAGGAATCATCACAACACAGACCTATGCACAGGCCATATTCCTGGGGCGTCGTGACAGGGATGCAAAGGTAGCGGCACTTTTCTCTGGGATGATGATGCCGCCTTTGGGATTCTGTGGAATCTTGGTGGGTCTTTACATGCGTACAGTAACAGATCCTACGGTTTTCCTAGCTAAAACCGCTCTCACACAATTTGCGATGACCCACTTGAGCCCCTTCTTCGGAGGCCTCGTTTTGGGAACAATTTTCATTGCCTGTGTGGGCACTGGCGCAGGCCTTGCCTTAGGTGTGGCAAGTGTTTTAAATCGCGATATCTTCGCTCGCATTGCAAGTGGCACTGTCGCTCGCTTAGGTTCTGGAAACGTTACCAGAATTCTTATTCTTGCTGTCTTAGTCTTGGGCTGTGTCTTAGCTTCGGGCCCCTTAGGGGATATGGTTCTTAACTTCGCCTATCTCTCGATGGCGCTTAGAGGTGCAACGGTTTTTGCGCCCTTGTGTTTCTTACTTTGGGCGCGCGGTAGAGTCCCGCGTCGCTATGCAGTAGCTTCAATTATTGTTGCCCCACTCGTAGATCTCGTCTTTACCGAGGTTCCTCTTCTCACAAGGCTCTTAGGGGGCTTTGACGCCTTATTTATTTCCATTGCAATCGCTTTGGCGATTATGTTCTACGGGCTCCACATAGGAGAAAAGAAGCCTCACGCTTAAAGCAATATGCACTGCACTTAAGGTGGCTTAAATTTCTTCTTAAGAGAAAAAACTGCCAAAAAAAGAAACCCCGAAAACTCATTCGAGTAATCGGGGCTTTCCGTTAAAAGGAGACTTAAAAAGAATGCTTACTTCTTAGCGGCCTTCTTAGCAGCGGGCTTCTTCGCGGCGGGCTTCTTCGCAGCGACAGCCTTCTTAGCGGGAGCCTTCTTCGCAACAGGCTTCTTTGCGGCAACGGCCTTCTTAGCAGGAGCCTTCTTCGCAGCGGGTTTCTTCGCAGCGACAGCCTTCTTAGCGGGAGCCTTCTTCGCGGCAGGCTTCTTTGCGGCAACGGCCTTCTTAGCAGGAGCCTTCTTCGCGGCGGGTTTCTTCGCAGCGGGTTTCTTCGCGGCGACAGCCTTCTTCGCAGCAGGCTTCTTCGCGGCGGCGGCCTTCTTAGCCGGGGCCTTCTTCGCGGCGGGTTTCTTCGCTACGGCTTTCTTTGCCGCAGCCTTCGGAGCCGCCTTTTTTGCAACTGCTTTCTTCGCGGGAGCGGGTTTAGCCGCCTCGGCGGGTTTTGCGGCCACTTCCGCCGCTTTCTCAGGAGCATTCGTCATTACTTTTTCCTTTGGTTGTGTAGCCACGGCTACGTTGGGTTGACGAGAGAATAAATCTAGGTCGAGGATTTCCGAGAGCAACGAAGTCGAGGCTTCGTACATTTCCTTGGCAACAGGTTCTGTAATGCGTCGCGCTTCGGACGTCAATTCGCCACGGAAAGCAACGGCAGCTTTGAATAGTCTGTCTGTCGCTTCTTTAATACGCGACTCATCGGTCTTTTTCGTGATGGGCATGTGCTGACTCCAAGGAGAAAATCTTACGTGCATAAGGTTATCACCTTCGAAAAAAAATAGGCAATAAAAATGCATGAAGTTTGAGAAAAAATTTCTATGTTTGCGTCGTATTTTTTTAAATCGGTCGTGAGGAGTTCTCTCTAAAGGGAAAGGGAGAGCGAAATTTCTTGTGCGTTTCTTTTCTTTTGTGAGTCTCTCACGCATTCGATTAAAAATTTTTTTATAAAAAGAAAGAGAGAAAAGATGTCTCGGAAATTCTTAACTGCACGCACAGAAGTTACCGAGCGAACTAGAGAAAAGAAATGCCTCTTAGAAAAGACTTCGAAGCGAAGAAAAAATGTGAATCCCTAAATTTATTTTGCTAAACTGCGCCCCGCTCTCTCGCGACCTAGCGATGATGATTGCCGTTTTTATATTGGAAGGGTGGCAGAGAGGTCGAATGCGCCGGACTCGAAATCCGGTGTACGGTTATACCGTACCGTGGGTTCGAATCCCACCCCTTCCGCCAAGAGACATATTTCTCGAGTTCTCTTGCTTACTGTGAATCGAAGCAGAAAAAATCTCGACTGAAAAAAAGAAAACGCCATCTTGCCCAGGCAAGTGTCTTCTCCATTGGAATATATCTTGTGGGTCGCGAGTAGATTAAAGGATATCGAAACGTACTGTGGATTCTTTTCTGTTGGAGAGTCCAGGAATTTTTTAATCAGGAAAAAACGCCTTCTCTCGTGTGTCCATTCTCTTTTAGCCTAAAGAGGAAAGCGCAGGAGAAAAAGTTTTAGCTATTTTTTTTCTTAAATTGCTTTGAGGTTTTAAAAGCGTGGCAGATACCATAGACCCCTCAATTGTTATTGAAACAGCGCTTCTTACGAGCCCCGTGGCGCTCAAAGTAGAAGACCTCTCGCGGCTTTTCGATGGCACGCTTGATGCCGATGCACTTTACGACGCCTTGGGTCGCGTGGCATCCCATTGGTTAGAGCGCGGACTGCGACTTAAAGAAACGGAAAGTGGATGGCGTTTTCAGAGTGCTGCGGAAATTGCTCCTTATCTTGCAAAGCTCACAGAGGAGAAACCCGCGAAGTACTCTCGTGCTGTTCTTGAGACGCTAGCGATCATTGCCTATAGACAACCTGCCACTCGAGGTGACATTGAAGAGATTCGTGGTGTCACCGTAAATCCCAATGTCATTCGCCAATTGGAAGAGCGTGGGTGGATTGAAGTTATTGGCCACAGAGAGAGTCCAGGACGCCCCGCACTCTTTGCTACAACGGGGCTTTTCTTAGATGACTTGGGACTAAAGAGTTTGGCCGATCTCCCAGCCCTCAAAGGCGAAGAACCGAAGGGAGAAGAGTTCGAGCTTTTCGCTAACGAATTCGCAGATAAGGTTCCAGCAAAAGAAGCTTCAAATGAAGAGGAAGACAGCACTGCTAGTGAAACTTTCTCAAGTGAAGAAGGCTTAGAAGAAACCGAATCTCAGAGCGAAACAAAATAAAACTGCGTGACTCTTAAACGAGACAAAAACATCATGCGTGAAGAAAAAGAAACACCGAAGGAAGAGTTAACTAAAGGGGCGGCGATTCCAGCCGCTTCCGAAGAGGTAACTGAAGAGAAGAAAAAGCCCGCTGTTCGCAAGAGGCGTGTAGCAACTAAAAAGACTGCTACAAAGAAAGCGACAACGACAAAGGCGACTAAGCCTCGCACAAGAAAGGCAAGAACCACCAAGGCGAAGGTAGAAGAAGCTGTGGAGGCTGAAGCACTTCCTAGCGCAGAAGAAAACGCAGTGGTTACGGAGCCCGTTGAAGCGGAAGTCGTGAAAGAAGAATCTGTAGTTCTTACTGAAACGCCCGTGGATGAAACTAACGAAAAGAGTGACGCCGTAGTAGCCGAAGATATCGCAGACATTGCAGAACGGATTGAAAAAACTTCTCCTGAAGAGAACGACACGGCCGAACAGGTAGAAGCGGCTCCCAGCGAAGAAGAGAAGGAAGATTCTTCTCAAGAAGAGGAAAAAGAAGAGACAAAAGGGAAAAGGCGTTTTACTCCCATCATTGAAGTCCCCGATGTCACCGGTCTCACAGAAGAAGAGGCAGAAAAGAGTTTTACCGCTGAACGCTACTTTGATCCCATGGTTCAAAAGCGCGGTAAGAAGGCAGCAAAGAAAGCTCTTGTCGCTCAGAGTGAAAAACTTCACAAGGTGCTTGCTGACGCTGGAATGGGTTCGCGGCGTGATATGGAGCAACTCATTCTCGAAGGAAGAATTTCTGTCAATGGTGTTCCTGCGCATTTGGGGCAACGTGTTCTTCCGACAGACGTTGTTCGCATGAATGGTCGCGTCGTGAAGCAAGCAAATTCTGCAGATGGAAAAAAGAAGACGCCTCGCGTTCTTATCTATAACAAACCCGCAGGAGAAATCGTCACCCAGGACGATCCCGAGGGACGCCCCACAGTTTTTGAGCACCTCCCGAAAGTCTCCAACGGTCGTTGGGTCTGTGTTGGCCGTCTTGACTTAAATACCGAGGGGCTATTGCTCTTTACAACGAGTGGTGAACTTGCCAATCGTTTGATGCATCCTCGGTACGGTGTTGAGAGACAGTATGCCGTGCGTGCCGCAGGAGTACTCACAGAGGAAGCTCGTACGGCTCTTACAACGGGGATTGAATTAGAAGACGGCCCTGCGGCTTTCACGTCCGTTGAAGATAAAGGTGGAGAGGGCGTTAATCGTTGGTATCTCGTCACAATTGAAGAGGGAAGAAATCGCGAAGTGAGGCGTATGTTTGCCGCTGTCGGCCTTACGGTTAGTCGCCTAATTCGTGTGCGGTACGGCGCAATACAACTTCCCCGAACCCTTGCGCGTGGAAAGACTCTGGAATTGCGAGGCGATTGGGTGAATGCGTGGATGGCTGATTTACGTGTGCAGGCAACAGACATTACCCCAGCGAAGAAAGAGGGTTCCTCCAAGTTTTCTAAGCAAGGGGGAAAGCACCATAAGCCTAATAAATACAACGCCAACAAGCAACGAGCAATTGATCCTATGACAAGCACGGTTCATTACCTTGCAAGTGGTAGCCTTGGAGAATCGACGAAGCTCTTCGCACGGCGCCTCTCAGACTCGACGGGAGGCGGTTTCTCTTCGGACCGTGGTCACGGAAA
>CAZHBC010000090.1:0-5313 GCA_964530715.1 uncultured Sutterella sp.
GAAGCAAAAGCAGAAACACGCTTTATTTTTAAAGCGCTTTCGCCTTTGTTTTTCTATTTTTGGATTATACGGTAAGCACAGGAACTCACGGAGGTTTTTGTGGGAGTTTTCTTAAAGAATTTCAGAGCAAAAGCCCATTAAAAATAGAGCTCCCACAAGCCTTAAGGTCTAACACATGCTTAACGCTTGCAGGAGCTCTGGGGGAGAAACTTATGCTTTAGGGGCTTACCCCTTCTGCTTCTGCTTAAATTTCAAATTTTTAAAAGAGGAGTTTTCGCAAAACTCTCGGTCTTCTCCATTCTTTGAGTCCTGCGAAAACTCCGGGGAGACGGTTCTATATATTTGTGATTGATTCCTTTTTTTTCTTGCTTTGGTTAAAAGAGTTTTCGCGGGGCCCGATTAGTCAACCCAATTTTGAGCCCCGCGAAAACCCGAGTGGTGTTTTTTCTTAGAAGCGATAGTTCACGCCAATCTTCCCACCAAGAGAGGTTGTGCCTTGGCGACCCGTGCCGAAGTTCGCTTCGATATCCGTTGAGAAGTTACCCTTCGTAAAGCCAATTCCGAAGGACCCCTGTACTGGATTCGTATCGATAACCGTGCACTTAGAGCCAAAGACTTCAATCTTCTTGTCGCCAAATGTCGGTGTGACAGAGAGTTTGAACTTCGGAGATACGAGCCAGCCACTTTCTGTTTCAATCGGCTTCGCTGTGAAGCGAATAGCAACTGGAACGGCTACGAGCGTCTGACTCTGTTTGGCGGATTCGATTAATCCCTCTTCAATTGCATCGGTCTTAATCTTCGAAACACGGACTCCAACGCTTGGTGTAATGTCAAATGCACCAACGTCAAACTTTCTCTGTACGGTGAGACCCGCGGAATATGTCTTCGTATCAAACTTCTGCTTTAACCCATCATAGTAGGAAGTAGAAACGTCGTTTTTACCTAGCGTGTAAGCGAGTTCTCCTAAGACTTCAATGCCTGTAGTCTCAAAGGTGTAGCCTGCGTAGAGGGCTCCGCTATATGCCTTAAGCTTATTCTTAACGCTATAGGAGTTCCCCTTTATGGTGCCGTGACTATATTGGAACGCAACGCCCAAGAGGGTATTCTTCGTTGGGTAGACATCTAAGCCGAATGCACCGTAGCCCATATTGGCTTTAAACGCACCACCTGCTCCGATACTATCTTGTTCAAAGTGTTCGCCACTCACATTTGCCCAAAGATCTTTACCCTTTGAAAGATCTCGTGGCATGGCAAAGCGGTCAGAAACGGTTCTTGAAAGCACTGTATCAATGCGATTTGCCATTGCCTGTGCACCCATAGAGGCAATTACCTTCAGTCCATCGTCTGTGGCACGCTCTGTGAGCCAAATAATGCCAGTGTCTCTTTCAAGCGTTGCAATCACATAGGGGTTGTCTGTGTAAACATGGAAGTTATTTCCAAGAACTTCTGGGCTAGCAACATCCGTTAATGGAATCATTGTTGTTCCATCTACGATGTTGACAACAGCAATAGCGGAAGTCGCCGTGCCATCGGGAGAATCAGCCACGGTAATGGAATTCGCGCCTGAGAAAACAACTGTGTGAACACCGACTTTCTCTTGGTCGATGACGATAACGCCACCATTCTTCGCACTAACAGTCTGCGGAGTTCCTGTCGCAACCGTTGTTGTTGGATCAGCAGTGAGGCTGCCCTGGGTTCCAAGAGTCAAGCTTCGCGCAACGTAAATCATAGGCGCAGTAGAACTAATAAATCCTCCTGTGCTTTCTGCATGCGCATTGATGGAGCCCTTATTTTCAATATTGCTGTTAACGTGCTCTCTTACGGTTTCACAATCATCCAAACCGAATGCGACGAGGCCATTCGGACCTGCAGTGACATTTGTATTAAGGGTGTTACTCGCACCAAAGTTATCAACCGTGAAAGTTGAGGTTTCTCCGTAGGCAGGATCAACGTAGATTGAGCCTCCGTTCATGGAAAGCGTCTTTACGTGCACATTGCCATACGTACAGCCCGAAGTGCCTCCAGCATTAAATCCCACAGAAATGGAACCTGAGCCCTTGATTTCTCCCACTTCAAGAGTGACATTTTTCGCAATGAATTCTGAGGAAGCATCCAGGTTTAATGTTCCAAGCGTTGCAATTGCACCCTCGCCATCCAAGGTTGCTTTCGAGGCTTCTAATTGGAATGTTCCTGAGCCCGTGATTCCGTTGACATCAATCGTTGACGCTACTGCATTAAATTTAGAGGAATCACCGAGGCTGAGCGTACCGATCTTGGAAGTTGCTGTGGCATTCTTAAGATTAACGGCTGCACCCTTCTTAAGACTCACAGCAACCGCACTCTTGTCTTCTCCTGCGATGTAGGCTTTTTCAACAGTAAGTTCCGCGTAATCAGCTAGGTCAATTGTGCCCACTCGCGAGAGAGTGGTTTCATCATCGTCTGCATCTGCAACTTCGATAACTGCGTGTTTATCAGCTGAACCACCTATGGTGCACGAAATGGAGTCAATTACAAACTGCGCGACACCAGACTTCGCTGTGAAGCTTGACTTGTTGTCAAGGCTTACGCTTGTGGCCTTAAGGGAATTCGCGTTAGAGACTTCGATCTTTGCACCAGTAGGATTCGTGGCATCCGTTTGCGTTTCTACGCTAACTTCCCCGAGAGAAACGGTGTCATAGTAATTTGCCGTGAACTGAGCAGAATCTTCGCTAAGCGCAAGTTTTGGTGTTGAAATTGCGCTTCCCGTTACGATAGAAGAAGATGCATCCTTCGCAGTCAAAGCAAGATTAACGTGTGAACCAAGCTGAATTCCATCAGTGTCTGTTGTGCTGACAGTCTTGGCGTTTGCTGTTAGTTCTGTGTAATCGCCGAGTACAAGAGCACCAAGCGTTTCTGTCTTCGAAGCATCAAAGGAAACATACTTATGCGTACCGTCGTTAAGTCCATTCCCAGTAACAATCTTGTCAATAGATTTGAAAGTTGCTGTACTCGGTAACTTGAGAGTAGCAATCTTATCTTTAGCCTCATTGACGCCAATTGTTAATGTTCCAACTTCTGGTGTGTTGAGAAGCGTATCAATTGTGAATGTTGATCCTGCATCAAGCGTGATGTTGACCTTACCCGAGACGTTGCCACTGCTATCTTCACTTGTACCGAGTTTTGCTTGGCGAACTGTGAGCTCCCCTCCGTCATGCAAGAGAACATCGCCAATCTGTGAAGAGAAAAGCGCATCGTTCTTATTAAGCGAAATCGCCCCTGAAGATTCAATGCTTGCTACCTTTACATTCGCTGTCGCAGTAAAACTTCCTCCTGTACCAACTTCTAATTTATTGATATTGGATACAGACGTATCCTGTTGAAGGTTTTTTCCTGCGCCACCTAAAAAATGGTAGTTATAAATATTCGCCTGAGCATGCTCTCCAACTGTAACGTCTACGGCTGAATCATCATCTCCCGAAAATTGTATGAACCTGCCTCTTAATACTGCGTAATCTCCAAGATTGATAGTTCCAATTTTGGATGTACTCAAAGGAGTTTCTGTAGCTAAATCACGAACATCATTTACAGCAATATTTGCATGTTGTTCCGCTGTTCCTTTCTCCGCAACAATTTCTCCAATATTCACAGAGCTGTGAATATCGCCAGCAGTTGTTTCATCGTTAACGGCAAAACTACCCGCAGCGGTGGCCATTGTCTTTACAGTAAGCTTATTGATGTTAAATGCATCTTTATTACCCACGGCTGAGAAGGTAGCTCCAGCGCCTACTGTGACATTGGCATTATTATCAACAACTGTGTTTGTGGCATTGAATGTCGCGTACTTACCAAGTACTACATTCCCTGTAATCTTTGAAGAATCACCGTCCGAGTCCGCAATCGTTATGGAAGCGTGATTCGTAGAGTCACCATCGGCTGTCGTAATCGAGCCAATTTCTGCTTGTTTAATTCCTGTCGATGCTGTGAAGCTTGACTTGTTGTCAAGGCTTACGCTTGTGGCCTTAAGGGAATTCGTGTTAGAAACCACAACCGTGGCACCAGTAGGATTTGTTGCATCAGCTTGCTTTTCTACGCTGACGTTCCCGAGAGAAACGGTGTCATAGTAATTTGCTGTGAACTGAGCAGAATCTTCGCTAAGGGCAAGTTTTGGTGTTGAGATTGCGCTTCCCGTTACGATAGAAGAAGATGCATCCTTCGCAGTCAAAGCAAGATTAACGTGTGAGCCAAGTTGAATTCCATCAGCGTCTTCTGTGCTGACAGTCTTGGCGTTTGCTTTTAGTACTGTGTAATCGCCGAGTTCGAGAGCACCAAGAGTTTCTGTCTTTGAAATATCCAAAGAAACATACTTATGCGTACCGTCGTTAAGTCCATGCCCAGTAACAATCTTGTCAATAGATTTGAAAGTTGCCATATTCGAAGGCCCGAAAATAGCAACCTTATTTTTAGCCTCATTGACGCCGATTGTTAAAGTCCCGATTTCTGCTTCGTTCTGAAGTGAACCGATTGTGAATTTTGATCCTGCCTCAAGAGTTATGTCGACCTTTCCTGTGACAGTACCTTCAGCATCTTCATTTTTACCAAGTTTGAATTTGCCAGCAGTGAGCTCTCCTCCATCATGCAAGAGAACATCACCAATCAGTGAGGAGAACCAAGTATCCGAATTGCTAAGTGAAACCAATCCTGAGGATTCAATACTTGCCACTTTTACATTCGCTGTTGCAGTAAAACTTCCCCCTGTACCAACTTCTAATTTACTGATATTGGATACTGAATTATCGCAGTAGCCCGAACTGTCCATATAAACGAAAAGGTTGTTGTTTTGAATTGTTGCTTTAGCGTTATTGCCAACTTTAACGGCTACTGCTGATCCATCTTCTTTTGCAAAATGGGCAGCTTTGGCACTTAGTTCAGTGTAATCCCCAAGGTCGACAGAGCCAATTGTTGAAGTCTCCAACTTTTGCTTAGGCCAATTAGTATCAAAACGTAGGTTTATTGTTGCATGGTTTCCCGCTGTACCATTCTCTGCAACAATTTCTCCAATAGTCACGGGAGAGGTAGACGAACCCATCCCTTGACCTCTCACAGTAAAACTGCCTGCAGCAGTGGCCGTTCCCGTTGATGTATCGTAGTCAGTCTTTACAGTGAGCTTATTGATCTTTGTAGCGTCTTTATTAGCCGTTACTGAGAATTTAGCCCCAGCCCCGACTGTGACATCAGCATTGTCAACAACCGTGTTCGTACCAGTGAATGTAGCGTACTTGCCAAGTACTACATTCCCTGTAATCTTTGAAGAATCCCCGTCCGAATCCGTAAGTG
>CAZHBC010000091.1:0-5253 GCA_964530715.1 uncultured Sutterella sp.
ATTCTTTGGCCACTTATTCTTGTTTGTGTTTTAGCTTCTATCTTTGCCGCGGGACTGATGCGGTCTCTACCAGTTGCGGTAATCGATTTAGACCGTACGACGATTAGCCGTGAAGTTGTTCAAACACTACAGACTATCCCCTCCGTGAAAGTCGAGCGCTTCGAGAGTCGCAATGAAGCCCTTCAGGCGATGAAAGCAGGACGCGTTTATGCAAGCGTCTTTATTCCCAATGAGTGGAGTGTTCACCTCGTTTCTCGCACGGGGGAAAGCGCGATTGAGCTTTCTTTTGCGAAAAGTTATTACGCCATAGCAACGACGCTTGAAATCGATATTAAGCAAGCCCTTAATACGAAGTTTCAAGAAATTATGGCGCCCTACTTAAGTGGAGAGGGCGGTAGCCTCAAAGGGACTGCCGTTGCCTTTGAAACCCTTAAGGCAGATATTTTTGTCCCTGGGAACCCAAACTTTAACTATGCGCCTTTTCTTTTAAGTTGCCTTGTTCCTTGCGTCTTTGCCTTAGGGGTCATTCTCACGATGGTTGGCGTCTTCTCGCGTGAGTGGCGTGAGGGGGAGATTCATAAAGCTTATCCCCAAGATGCCACTACGAAGGCTTTCGTTTCCGCAAAACTTCTCGGGAAAGCGCTTCCTTGGATTTCTTTTTATAGCATTGCCTCACTAGCCTACGTTGCTTGGTTTGCTGGATACTTAGGGTATAGCCCTGCAGGGTCTACTTTGGTTTGGGCCATAGGGGGAATCTTCCTAGTACTCAGTATGGCCTCCTTTGCCTTAGCCTTTGTCGCCTGCTCTCCGCACTGGATTATTGCGATGTCGGTAGCAATCGGTTTCTGTGCACCGATTCTTCCCTTCACAGGATTTTCCTACCCGCTGGATTCCATGGACTTGGCGGCAAATATCTTTGCCCTAATTCTTCCGCTAACTTGGTTCTTGCGGATTGAATCTGCCGAGTGGGTCTTAGCAAGTCCCCTTTCCCACTCGCTTTGGTTATTGGGTATCTCTGGGCTTTTTATCCTCGTTCCACTTTCTGTGGGATTACTGGTCTTTCCAAAGAGAATCGCTGGATGGATAAAAAAAGAAAACACACCGCGGGAAAAGAAACCGGAATTTGTTCCAGACACCCTCTTTGCAAAGACCTTTGAAGGCGTAAAGCGTGGCATCTTCTCTCCTGAAACCTGCATTATCTTTATCTTTGCCATTGCTTTTTATTGTTTCTTTTACGCTTGGCCCTATATGCATCAGAGTGTCACGGGAATCGAATGTGCGGTGACAGATCTAGATCGCTCCTCAACCTCTCGGGCGTATATAGAGAAACTAAAGAGTCTACCTGCGCTAAAGATTGTCTCCGAAGAGGCAGATCCTGCGAAGTCTTTTG
This sequence comes from uncultured Sutterella sp., assembly GCA_964530715.1. Taxonomy (GTDB): domain Bacteria; phylum Pseudomonadota; class Gammaproteobacteria; order Burkholderiales; family Burkholderiaceae_F; genus Duodenibacillus. The sequence continues at coordinate 1,391 of CAZHBC010000091.1, forward strand.
ACCTTTATAAGAGAGAAGCCGTCAGTGCTGTCATTGAAGTTCCACGTGACTTTGAAAAGCATCTTTTAGCAGGAAAGTCTGTAACAGTTGCCGTGACTGTGAATGGCTTTTATACAGTGAAAGCCCGCGCGGTGCAGGCGGCAGTACTTGCTACGACAATGAATGAGGCAAAGCTACCTCAAGCAAGAAACTTAAATCGTGCAGGAACGGCGACGCCTCGCCTGCAGGCACTCTCGGCGCCCCCTGTGTACTTAGTCGATCAGAACCTCTTTAATTCCATTTCAGGCTACGCGAGTTACACCGTGCCCGTCGTAGGCCCCGTGATTCTGCAAGCAGTACTCTTTATGTGTGTTGGAATGACTATAGGGGGGTGGCTCGCCCGTAAGGAAATCGATACTTTCACAAAGAGAATCCTACAAAGTAGAAAAGATTTTTTCCTCTGCCTTGCGGGCTTTATGCTCTTTGGTTTTGTTTGGTTCTGTTACGCTGAGGGGCTTGTCTTCTCCTCTTTTGAATTCCCGACGATGGAAAACTTCGCAGGGACTCTACTTGTGATGGCGCTTATGCTTATTGGGTCTGTGAGTCTTGGCGTAGCCGTGACGCTCCTCTTTGGCTCTAATGCCTATATCGCACAGTGTTTGGTTTTGGTTTCAGCGCCTGCGGTCTTTCTTTCGGGTGCAATTTATCCAGCTTCTGGCTTTGGACCCTTAGCGCAATTTGCTAGCCTACTTCTCCCGACAACCCCTGGGGTTGAAGCGATGATTGCGGTAAGCCAAAACGGTGCCGCTTTAGGCGATGTCCTACCTGCGGTTCTTCTTCTAGCCCTGCAGGCAATCCTCTATCTTTTTGCAGTTGATTATCTTCGTCGGAAAACAGCCGCAAGATTCGGAGTTATGCCGTGAGTGAATCCGTGCAATTAACTCTTTATGCCGCAGAGGGAGGAGCTGTTGCACCTACCGCATCTCCTTTAGATGGAGACTTAAGAAATATTCACGCTTCCTCTCTTTATGACGCAAGTGCAGAAGAGTTCTTTTCTCTTTATTGCGCCCCTCGTTCTATAGGCTCTATCCACCTAAGAAAAGGGTTCCTTGAGGCTACAATTGCTTTTCTAAAGAATCACCCCGAAGCTTCTCTTATCGCTTCCGGGCTCTTCTCTCGCGCAAGGCGCGTTACGCTATCTAATGCGCTAAACGCGGCAGGGATTTCTTACCGAATTATTGAGAAGGCGCAACCGAGGTCTCTAAGTTTTGTCCCACATGCTTCAGAAGCTACTTTCACTGGAAAACTTCTTTTAAGCACGGAAACCCTTTTCCGAGCAATTTCGCAGGGTGGCGTACCCCAAGGAGAATCTTCAGCGTCTTTCTGGGATGCATGGTTTAAAGATTTTTATGCTGAAGCCTTCTTAGCGGGGCTCAAGATCCGGGATGAAAGAAGTTTCTTTTCCTTCTTACGGGAAACTGCCCTTTATACGGGAAAGCCTGTTAATTGGTTTGATGTCGCTAGGAAGGCAGGTATTAGTCAAGCGACTGTGCGCCGTTGGAGTGAACTCATTGAGCGTTTGGCTCTTATTGAACTTATCTCAACAGCGAAAGTAGAAGGGAAAAGGCGGCTAGTCAAAAGAGAAAAGCTTTTTTGGAATGCCCCTGGATTGGCTCTTTGGTTAAGTAAAGAGGATTTGAATGAGACAGAAACCCTAAAGCGTTACGCTTTAAATCTACTCTTTCTTACGCTAAAAGATGCTTTCCCTAAGGCGCAATTTTCTTATGCACTCGATACGAATAAGAAGGAAATTCCGCTACTCGTAGAAAATGACGGTGTAAAGTGCGGCTACTTTGTGCTTACGGGGGATTCGGACGAAGGAAAAGTTAAGCGCATTGCCCGTAGCTATGCGAAAATCGCAATGCTTAGTCGGGGTGCCTTTTTAAGGATTCGAGAAGAAGACGTCGAAGGCGCTACAACATCCTTTAATATAGAGCCGCTTAAGCTTGAAGTGAAAAAAACTCAAAACGAAGAAAAGATGGGAGAAAATGAAAATGCGTAACAAAAAAAGTGTCTTATTCGTAGCACTTTCTCTTGCTGTGGCTGCCGCGGCTCTTTCTGGGTGCGCCTCGTACGGAGATCCAGTAGAAAAGGTTACGCAACTCTCTACAAACGACTATAAGCTTTATCTCTACGAGCCTTGGAAGACAACGTACTCGCGCTTCCGTGATCGCCAACTTGAACAGGCTAAGGCCGTTTGCACAAAGAAAGGCCTTGGCATGATGCCTATTGATGCCCGCACGGATCCCAAGGATACGGGCTACGAAGGAGAAATTGTTTTCCGTTGTGTCGGTCGCTTGGAGGGACCAAATCTAGGCCTTTTCTAAGTGGTAAAGAGGTAGAGACAAAAACGCCGTCAAGAGAATGTGAATCCTGACGGCGTAAATTTTCTTAGTCTCTATAAGAACTTAGATTTTCTTAAAAATCATTGCAGCGTTCGTTCCGCCAAAACCGAAGTTATTCTTCATGGCAATGCGAATTGGCATTTCACGGGCCTCATTTGCGCAGACCCGAATCGGACAAGCACTATCCTGATTTTCTAGGTTAATCGTCGGTGGGACGACTTGATCTCGGATTGAAAGCACGGTAAAGACTGCTTCCATTCCCCCTGCTCCCCCTAAGGCGTGTCCTGTTGCCCCTTTTGTAGAAGTAACAAGAAGAGTATCTGCCGCAGAGCCAAAGACAGCTCGAATCGCAGCTGCTTCGCTTGCATCCCCAAGAGAAGTTGATGTGCCGTGTGCATTTAAAAAATCGACATCATCAACGCCAATATGGGCTCTCTCGAGTACGCGCCGCATCGTGCGCTCTGCACCCTCTTGAGAAGGGGCTGTGAAGTGATAGGCATCAGAAGTTAAGGCATAGCCAACAATTTCACAGTAAATCTTCGCACCCCGAGCCTTAGCGTGTTCGTACTCTTCTAAGACTAGGGCCCCTGCACCTTCGCCTAAAACGAAACCGTCTCGTGCAGCATCATAGGGCCTAGAAGCATGCTGAGGATCTTCGTTATTTCTTGAGAGCGCGTGGATGTTGTCAAAGCCGCCGATACCTGCTGGGTGGATGGGACTTTCCGTGCCGCCTGCAACCATGACATCAGCATCGTCGCGGGCAATCATCCAAGCTGCCTCACCAATCGAATGAAGCCCCGTTGAGCAAGCCGTACCAATAGCAATGCTCGGCCCCTTTAAGTGGCGAAGAATCGAAAGTTTTCCATTCGTGGAATTGATAATTGAAACAGGCACTACGAAGGGAGAAAACTTACGAGGTCCACCCGTTAGGTACTCGGCGTAGTCGTGGCACTTTGTGTTAAGCCCACCAACGCCCGAACCAATTAGGCAGCCTGCTCGCTCACTTTCGTGTTCGTTATCTGTAAAGTCAAGACCTGCGTCATCAAGGGCTTCAATTCCTGCTGAGACACCGAATGCCGTGTAACGCTCAAAGCGCCTTGCATCCTTCGCTCCAAGAGAGACTGCGGCATCAAATCCCGTAACCTCCGCAGCAATGCGGCAATTAAAAGCACTTGGATCAAAGAGAGAAATCGTCCGAACGGCGCATTTACCTGCAAGAAGTGCTTCCCAGCTACTTTTAGCAGTATTACCAAGCGGAGAGACAAGACCGATTCCTGTGACGACAACACGTCGCATGACTTTTGAGCTCGCTAAAACTGAGAAAGGGTCTTTTCTTTAATAAAAAAAGACCCTTTGAATAAACCAACGGGATACCACAAAGGCTTTAGGCCTTCTGATTGGCACGGATGAAGTCAATCGCCTGCTGCACAGTGCGAAGATTTTCTTGCTGTTCATCCGGAATCTGAATCTTGAAAGAAT
>CAZHBC010000092.1:0-5215 GCA_964530715.1 uncultured Sutterella sp.
GAAGGAAGCCCGAGAGCAGGCAGAGCGCTATAGCGCGGGCGAAGCGGTTAAAGAGGTGCCGAATCTTAAACGCGTAGCTCTTGTCTATCGTGGACTACGCTTAGCAAAGTCGGAAATTTTCTAACACAGCTACGTTAGAACGAAGCATCTGGGTAAAGTTCTGAGAGAACACGCCGCAAAATCGAGTCAAGCATAATTGGAAGATGCTTGATGTCTCCCTTTTGCTTTTCTAGGGCTTTAGCAAGCATGGTTCTCCAGAATTCTGGGCACTCGCCTTCAGCCCAATCTCCGCGTCCTCTGCCAAAGTGGGCAACCGCAAGATAGAGCAACAAGGCTTCAAGGGCAAAGTTTCGAATGGCAGTTTCTGACCACGCAACAACTGTGCCTTGTTTCGCATCGCGACGTGTGTTGTAGGCAATCGCAAGGCCAACACCCCCTAAGGCTCCAAGAACACTTCCAATTAGAGTTCCAAGTCCTAAGGAGAGACCTCCTGTGGACATGTCCGCTGCGATACCACCCACGGCACCAGAGCCCACAGCGCCAGCGATAGCGGCTTTTGCTGGTGGAATGGAGGTTGTAATGTTCCAGTCACTCTGAAGTCTCTCAAAGAGTTCTTTCTTCACGCCCTTTCCGCGTAGACGATTAGCGGCGATGAGTTTGTCTGTTAAGTCACAGAATGCATCAGTTGCTCTGGCGCAAAGAGCAGTTTGGGCAGACTTCAGAGGGTCTTTATCGCTATCTGCGCCCTTAAGAAGTTTCAGTTTTTTACCTAAATTCTTAATTTGATAGGCGAAGGTGATGTCGTTTGTCGCTTCAACATCATTCATGATCCGTTCAAGCGTATGCATGAGGGCTTGAAGGCTTGAAGCGTAAGCGGCGCGTCTCTGACGAGACCAGGTCTCTCTTAAAGATTCAAAAGTTGCCTTGGATTCCTCTGGAATTGCTTCTCCAATTGCATCAAAGAGCGCAAATTCCTGAACCCAGCAACGGGCGAAGGCATCCATGGGAAGCACTTTTTTCACAATGGGCCAATCGCGCATCGCTTCATTCCAGCGTGCAACGTCAAGCGCTTCTTCCTGAGAGGGACGGGGTTTCCCCATCTGATTTAAAAGCACGATAACGGGTTTTTCAATCCACGTGAGAATCCGCATTTCGGCTTTGACGTAAGAAGCCTCATCGGGGAGTTCTGCTGCGTTAACAAGATAGAGGACAACAGAAGAAGTGTCTCTAACGTGTTTAATCGCTTTCTGATTAAGCCAAAGAGATTTATTGGCTAAACGATCCCAAACTTCAGAGAGGAACCATCCAATTGGATTTGTGCGCCCTTCGAGTCTTTTAGCAAGGGCTACAGAATTGCCAAATCCCGGGGTGTCCCACAAGACCAGTTCACAGCCTTCAGCGTTACGCGTGAGGACGTATTCGTCTGTTGTCTGTGTGACGTGTTCACGGTCGGCAACCTCTCCGACATCGCGACCCAAAAGCGTACGCGCAAGCGTCGTTTTGCCGATGTTTGTGTGACTAACAAGACTTAAATGAATACGGAGGAGATCGTTTGGCATCAGCTTTTTTCTGTCGTTGCGGTTTGGTTAATTTTTGTTTGTAGGCTTGCCCATTCTCGCAAATCGCGTGCTATCTGCGAGGCATCTTTTTCAGCATTTTCTAGGAAAAAGAGTTTTACGCCATACTGCTCGGTAAAACGAAGCCAAGTGTCTTTTCTTTCTTTTACGCGCTCTGGATAGTCTGCTGTGCGTTTAGCAAAGCGCCTGACGTCCAAGAGAGCGGCGCATAGTGTATCGGGCCTTTTTTCTTTTGCGGCTTGGATTCCTTGGAAAAGAGCGCCAGTAATTTCTTCCTCGGGAATTCTTATTGCATCCAAGGTAACTAGGAAGAGACTATTTTCTGGTACCTCTTGACCGATAGCCACATTAAAGGGCGGTGCATCGAAATCAATCTTTCGCTCAAGAAGAATGGCGTTTCCCCAAAGTTCTGAGATATGGGTAAGTTCTCCTACGATGGAACTTGTCGAATTCGCATCGGTTAGGCAGATGAGATTCCCAAGGTTGGCGGATTCTTTCCCACTCTTTAAGACTTCTGTGTAGTAGGCATCCCCAATATCAAGCTTTAAGTGAGAGCGAGAAAACTTCGCTGCCGTAAGAGAGCTTAAGAAAAGAAGAAACCTCGGAATAATCACCAAAACCGCTAAAAGCACCATCATACGTAGGAGCCAAGGCGCGGCTGAGACAGGCGCCTGCAAGTAGGGTAGACGGTCTGCCCGAATGGCATCTAGGGCGGCTAAGTCGGGTAGCGGTGTAATGGGCCCCATACTTGGGACTAGACCAAAGGTGAAATCAATAAAGGTTTTAACCGCGGCGGCGTTTTCTGCAAACCAAGTGCTTTCCCACCCAACGACAAACGCTGTGGAAAGGCCTCGTAGCCCGATACTGGCAATGAGTCCCAAGGCAAAGGCAATTGCAGAAAGGTGTAGGAGCGCAGCGGTCTCCCTACGGAAGACATTTCCTAGGAGTTTCAACAATTCACTTTGATACTGCGCTTTTTCTGGGTCACGTGTGAAAAGAGCAGGAACGTGACTTTTCCTTAGGGAAGTAAGCATCTGCCGAATCGGGAAAAGCCTTTTATCCAATAGGCCAATCATGCTTAAGAAAAGCACAAGATAAATCAGTAAATTCCAAGCAATTACGCCCCAAAACGGAAAGGAAAGGAGGTTAATGAAATTCCCCGTTGCGGTAAGCTTTTCCGTTAAGAGTCCGAGAGCGAAAGAGAAAATGAAAAAGAGCCCTGCGACAAGCTTAAAAGAACTCCCCTTTTTCTCTGTAAGAAGGAAAGCGCTTTTTTCCTTTGCTTCTTCTTCGCAAAGAGACTTCGCGCGCTCTGCTAGATAGGTTCCCGCGCTCGCAGACTCTCCCAAGCGATGCGCAGTTCTTTTACTCACATTGGCGCTTACCGCCCGATCCCACGAAGGAGCCGTCTCTAGAGCTTTCGCGTAGAGAATGTGTTTAGCGGCATCGAGTGTGACTGTGACGGAAGTTTCACGCATTTCTTTAAAGGGTAACTTTTCTTTGTACCCATTGTGCAATTCTGTTGCTCGGCATTGTATCGCCCGAAAGGGGGAAATACCCATTTAAAAGCCGTGCAAAACTTGTTCCAAAGCACGAATTTTATTGCGAAATGTTTCGTGATTTGGCATAGTGTATCGATTACCCCAACAAAAGAAGGTTAATCTTTTTTGCACTTGGATTGACGATGGCAGAGGTTCTCACTTTTCCGCATTCCCCCTTTGAACTGCATGCGCCTTATGCGCCTGCAGGTGATCAGCAGGAGGCAATTGAAAAACTCACTGATGGGGTTGAATCGGGAATTGCTTCTCAAACACTTCTTGGGGTAACGGGTTCCGGTAAGACTTTCACCATGGCAAATGTCATCGCAAGAGCAGGGGTTCCAGCCCTAGTGATGGCACCGAACAAAACCCTTGCCGCTCAGCTTTACTCTGAGATGCGAGAGTTCTTCCCGAATAACGCCGTGGAGTATTTCGTCAGTTACTACGACTACTATCAGCCAGAGGCCTATGTGCCTGCTCGGGACCTCTTTATTGAAAAAGACGCAGCGATTAATGAACACATCGAACAGATGCGGCTCTCTGCCTCAAAGAGCATCCTCGAGAGGCGTGACACAATCCTTGTTGCAACTGTCTCAGCCATTTACGGCATCGGCAAGCCAGAAAGCTACACAGAGATGCGTCTTATCCTGCGAGAAGGGGACACAAAGGAGCGGTCTGCCATCGTCTCGCAACTTGTGAAGATGCAGTATCGGCGTAACGACATGGAGTTTGTTCGGGGGGCATTCCGAGTCCGAGGGGATACGATTGACGTTTTCCCAGCCGAGCACGCAGAACTTGCTGTTCGCATTGAGCTCTTTGATGATGAAGTCGATAGGATTTCTCTTTTTGATCCTCTTACAGGGAGAATCTTGCAGAAGGTTCCTCGCTTTGTTGTATACCCAGCAAGTCACTATGTGACGCCACGGGACATTGTCGTTCGGGCAATTGGGACAATTAAAGCGGAACTAAGCGCTCGGGTTAAAGAATTGGAAGAAGCGGGAAAACTCGTCGAAGCGCAACGCCTTACGCAGCGAACGCTCTTTGACCTGGAGATGCTAGATCAAGTCGGATTCTGTAAAGGAATCGAAAACTACTCTCGGCACCTAACAGGACTTAATCCCGGAGAGGCGCCTCCCTGTCTGATTGACTATCTTCCATCTGATGCTCTGATGTTTTTCGATGAAAGCCACGTTCTGATTGGTCAATTACGCGGAATGTATCGCGGAGACCACTCAAGAAAAGAGACGCTTGTCAATTACGGCTTTAGGCTTCCATCGGCTCTCGATAATCGTCCGCTTCGCTTTGATGAATTTGAGCGGAAGATGCGGCGTTCGATTTTTGTCTCTGCTACGCCCGCAGAGTACGAACTTGAAAGAAGTACGCAGGTCGTAGAACAGGTTGTGCGCCCCACTGGGCTCGTAGACCCTGAGCTTGAAGTAAGGCCCGCGGCAACGCAGGTCGATGACCTCTTAGATGAAATCCGCCTTCGCGTGGCGCGTAAAGAGCGTGTCCTTGTCACAACACTCACAAAGAAGATGGCAGAAGAACTCACGGGCTACTTAGATGAACATAAGGTCAAAGTGCGCTACCTACATTCGGACGTGGATACGGTTGAGCGCGTGGAGATTATTCGAGACTTAAGAGCTGGGGTCTTCGATGTTCTCGTGGGGATTAACCTCCTGCGCGAAGGGCTTGATATGCCAGAGGTTTCTCTTGTAGCAATCTTAGATGCGGATAAAGAAGGTTTCTTGCGTTCAACGAGATCCCTTATTCAAACGATTGGTCGAGCAGCTCGCAACGTCAACGGTAAGGCGATTCTTTATGGCGACACAATCACCGATTCCATGAAAGGTGCTATCGAAGAAACCGAGAGGCGCCGCCAGAAGCAAACCGAATACAACAAAGCACACGGAATCGTTCCTCGGAGCGTCGTTAAAGAGGTGCGAGACATCATTGATGGCGTCTACAAGCCGGAGTCAAAGAGGGGGGCAGGTATTCGGGATCTCTCAGATGTGGATGCGGATGATCCAGCGGCAGTGGCGCGAGCGATGCGAGAGACAGAAAAGAAGATGCTTGCCTGTGCGAAGGATTTGGATTTTG
>CAZHBC010000093.1:0-5095 GCA_964530715.1 uncultured Sutterella sp.
TTTCCTGTGTGCGGCCCGTCTGTTTACCCTTAGCAGCTTCTCTTTCACAACGCGTTGCAGTGGCGCGGGGCAACAGACCATACTCCGCTGTCACCCAGCCACAGTTTGCCCCCTCAAGAAACTTCGGCGCCCCCTCAAGTACGCTTGCTGTACAAATTACCTTTGTCCTACCCACGCTGATAAGAACGCTACCTTCGGCCTGACAGGTAAAGGAGCGCGTTATTTCTATGGGGCGCAGTTCATCAGCTCTGCGATTACTCTCACGAATTGTCATTTTTTCCTATGTCCCAAAAATTACACAAAACTCTTTAGCTACACTCACCATTACTGCGCAAGCGCAAGGAGTTCCATGATTTCCTCGCGGCCGAGGCGGCTTGACATCTCAGTGCCCTCAAGCAACGCATCCGCAAGAGACTTCTTTGTGCTGTGTAGCTTCAAAATCTTTTCTTCCACCGTGCCCGCAGCAATCAGTCGATAGATTGTCACGGGGCGGTCCTGACCAATACGATAGGCACGATCACTTGCTTGATCTTCGATCGCAGGGTTCCACCAGGGGTCTAAGTGGAACACATAGTCGGCTGCAGTAAGGTTAAGCCCCGTTCCGCCCGCTTTCAAACTAATTAAGAAAAGCGGCATTGTCCCCTCTTCAAAGTCGCTAACAAGTTTCTGCCTTTGCGCAGGGCTCGCCGCTCCATCAAGGTAAAGGTAGGAAATTCCCTTTTCTTCCAGTGCTCGACGGATGAGCGCGAGGTGACTTGTAAACTGGCTAAAGACCAAAGCGCGATGACGGTTCTCGATGAGTTCTCCAACCATCCGCATAAAAGCCTCCGTCTTGGAGGAAGGAATCTTTAGTTTCGGATTAACAAGCTCAGGAGAGCAGGCTGCCTGCCGCAACTTTAGGAGGGCGGCAAGAGCCTGCACGGGGTTAATCTCGCCATTGGCTAGACTAATCTGCGTTTCCGCACGTAATTGCTCATAAAGCGCCTTTTCCGCATCCGAAAGTTCGACCTTCACGGTCATCTCTGTCTTCTCTGGGAGTTCACTTAAGACATCCGCTTTCGTGCGTCGGAGGATAAAGGGTGAGACTATACGTTTTAAGAGTCTTTGCTGTTCGCGATCTTTGTCGCGTTCAATTGGAAGGACAAAGCGTTCGGAGAAGCGATTAAAACTTCCCAAAAGGCCGGGGACAGCCACCTCAAAGAGAGACCAAATTTCCGCCAAGTGATTCTGTAACGGTGTCCCCGTTAGAAGAATGCGGAAGTCTGCCTTCACTTGAACCGCCGCCTTAAAGGCTTTTGTCTCGCGATTCTTGATGTTATGTGCTTCATCGTAGACGGCCGTAACCCAAGTCTTCTCTGTGAGCGCCTTTTCCTCTCCCGAAAGAAGCCCATAAGTCGTAAGAACAACAGAGCCCTTTCCAGCATTTTTGAGGGCCTCCTCACGATTACTTTCTGTGTTAAAGATGATTCGCTTTAAGGAGGGCGCAAATCGCAGGAGCTCTTCTTCCCAGTTAAAAAGAACAGAAGCTGGAACAACAACAAGCTGCGGGCCTTCCTGCGCACGACTTAGAAGGACTGCAATCGTCTGTACGGTTTTTCCTAAACCCATATCGTCAGCAAGAAGGGCACCTGCGCCCCAACTTGCAAGCCGCATCATCCATTCAAAACCATCTGTCTGATAGTCACGCAACTCTGCTCCGAGAGCCTCTGGCACTTTAGTGTTAATCGTTTCCGCCTTAGCAATGCGTTCCTGTAGAGAGCGGAACTCTTTATCTGCATTGAGAACCGCCCCCCTCTTCTCGAGTTCTCCAATCACTCCCGCGTTAAAGATGGAAAGGCGAGAATCTTTTCCTGAGCCAAGGAGTTTATCGAGAGCCGCGAGTTGCTTTTTGAGCCCCTCCGTGAGAGCTACGTATTCATTATCCCCTAAGGAAACAAATTTCCCATCAGACTCACGAACCATCCGCAAGAGTTCTGCCATCTTAAGTTGCGTCTTCCCGTCAAGAGCCACCTCGCCCTTCACCTCAAACCAAGTGCCAATCTTATTGACGGAGAACTTCATGTTCTCAAAAGAAATCGGGGCAAAGGAAACGCGAAGTTTCTCACCCTCAGGCCACTGAATGACAACGTTTTCTAACGGACGCACTGCATTTAAAAATTCCAAGCAGTGCGCCGTGTCTAGGCTCCACTGCGTGTCTGCAACAGCGCAATCTGCAAAGGCTTCTGTCGCTCGTTCGAAGGCGTCGTAGTTTTCCTTCTCAGTCTTAAGGTCACGGAGAACCTGAACTTTCTGCCCCTTGAGATTGACAGCGAAGAATTCAGCGCCCTCTCCAGGGGTGCAACTCACGAGAGAGTTTTCTAGTGGAAGAACTGAAGCCTGGGCAGAGAACCATCCTGCCGTATCCTCGGGCGCAAGACGAACGGTAATCTTGCTTGAACCTTTAATCTTCTCAAGTTTCTCCGAATTGTTAAGTAGTTCGCTTACAACGGGCATGCGTGCCGAGACCCTCTCAAGAAGCGTCGTAAGTTTCTCTTCTGCCTTTTCTGGTAATACACCGATTTTTAAAAAGGCTTGAATGAGTTTTGTCTGCTCCTCGGTGATTTCGATTACTTCAACCTTCAAGGGTCCAGCTTTTCTCACTAAGCACTCAGGAATGAATCCTTTGTCTTGGACTTCATCATCTACATTGGTAAAGATCCGCAAGTTTTTCCCAAATTTCTCCGTCTCAATCTGCACAGGAACTTTAACGACTTCACAGCGGGCCTCAAAATCATCGTCCGTATACACGTAAGGATGCCCAACAAGCTGACGAACAGCACTTGGTCCCCAAAGACTACGCGAAACGCCCGCTGTCCACCCTCGTGTTTCAGAAATCTCAGCAGCCACATTTAAATCCTGCTGCGTCATGCCTTTTTCGGATGTCATCTTGGAAAACACCCGTAGACTCACCTCATGGGGTTCTCCCCACTTGTTTCCTCTTGTACCACGTTGAACATAGGGTGTAATCGACCAGTTTTGCGTATCAAGTTTGTAGATAACTCGCGCTTTGACTGTTTTCTCCTTGGTGTCTGCAGTCGTCTTTTTCTTTTCCTTTGCGGCTGTAAAGTCTAATAGGTTATCGAGAATGCTTTCCCATGGAGCCGTTACGCGCTGGTAAACGAGAGGAGATTTCATCGCAAAGCGTTTTTCGTATTCGGCAACGCCCTCGGGATTGGGCTCCGTTGCCGTCTTCCAAAAGAAACCAAGGAGCGGATACTCTTGGGAAATTTCTTGCGCTAATTCTTTAAGTTTCTCTGTTGGAGATGCCCCATAAATTCCACTCATGTGGAAAGCATAGGAGACCATGGCAAGAAGTACTTTCCCCAGTGGCGGGCGATCCGTTTCATTATCGCCACGGCTGAGCGCAGAAAGCGATTTTTCCTTATTTAAATGCAATCCTGCGGCAGAGAAAACATAAACCAGTTCGCCCTCATGCGTAAGAAAGCCTAAACCGCGTTTGATAAAACCTTCCATCGTGCGTCTTGCACCTGCGCTCTGTCTGCCGGCATACAGGCCAAGACCGTAAATGAAATTCTCGAAGATACCGTAGAACACCTTACCAAAGAAACCAACATCTGCTTGTGTTGCTTTCTTTGCCGCGCGATGCGCGGCGGCGTCATCGCCTTTTGTGATTTCAACGACGGCTTTTAATAAGTAATACTGGGCCGTTCCCTCGTGCATCCGAGAAAGAAACTTCTCTGGGGCTCCCTCACGGAAGAAACAACGAAGAAGATACCAGTCCTCAAAGCGCGCACGCAAACTAGGATTAAGACGCATCCCTGCGACGGTTTCCCAAATTGTTTTGGCAGCTTCAAATTTTTGTTCGGTCTCAAAGTCAACATCTTCAAAGAGTAACCAGACAAGGCTATTCGCCGACCCTTCATTTAATCTCGCAAAAAAATTCCGAAATTTCACATCCATTAAAAGCGTAAAGAGAGTCCTTAGTTCAGCTTTCAACAGAGACTGCGGTATCGCATCTTGCGCTTCCTCGGGTCTAGGTGGCAACTGGCCGTCTCTCGCAGCAATTTGCATCAGGAACCAGGCATAGTCTGCAAATGTATAACTATAGAGACCGTAACCAGTTTTCTCGCAATAAGGCTCTAGGGCAAGCGTCTTCACGTCTTCTGGGCGCATCTCAGAAAGGATGGTGTAATAAGCTTTCTCCGAAAACTTACAGGACGACCAATAACTCCACGACTCCGTGAGCTTAACGACATCTCCCCGAAGGAGCCCATCCTTATGCATTCGTGCAATTAAAACTTCTGCCCTTCTAAGACTCATAGCTGCACAGCCAGCAATCGCCTGAAGAACGGTTCTATTGAAGTGAAGAGGACAAGAAATCATTGTGTAGATAAATTTCTTATCTTCAGCGTTATAACGTTTAAAAATCTCTGCAAATGAGGAAGGGACGGTGGAGGATTCTTGACTCATAGAAAATGCCTAGGATACCTAAAAGAAATGACGCCTTGTCTGCCGTAGAATTCGTTACGCCTGCTGCCGAAAAATTATCCAAAATCGGCCGCGGCATGAAAAAAAGGAAATATTATCATGTCCGATGTCTATTCTATGACGGGCTACGCACAGACACAGTCCACGTGTGCGTTGGGGCCCGTTAGCGTTGAATTACGAAGCGTGAATTCACGCTTTCTTGATTTAACCTTGCGCATTCCAGATGAACTGCGTTCTGTAGAGCCAGCGCTACGTGACCTACTTCGAAGCCGCGTGCAGCGAGGCAAGGTCGAGTGCCGTGTTTTCCTTAAAAACGAAAACTCACTTTCAAGCGGAAAAACGAACTTAACGGCTCTTATCACGCTCAAAAATCTTCAGGAGGAAGTCCTTCAGACACTCTCCGACGCTACGAAACTCTCTGTGATGGAAGTCCTTGCCTACCCAGGGATTCTTGCCACAGCGGAAATCGATGAAGAAAAACTTACGGAAGAACTTACCTCCATCTTAGAGAGAACCCTTCTTACCTTTGAAAAGAGTCGCGCAAGAGAAGGAGCGGCTCTGAGCGCAGTCCTACTCAATTACTGTGACACAATCGATGCAACAGTTG
>CAZHBC010000094.1:0-5043 GCA_964530715.1 uncultured Sutterella sp.
TTTCCTTTGTGAAATCTCTTTTCTATCCACAGAAACTGTGGAAAACTCCCAAAAGAAACTATAGAGAGAGGCGTCGTGTCAGGTTAAGTGAGACCCCGATCCGAGTAAACAGGAAATAACCCTAAAGATTCAGATTAAACCACGGAGCTTTCCCTTTTTGAAAGGGTGACCTCGAGTCCCAAAAAGAGAACTTTTTCTCTTCAAGGTTAGATTCGCCAACTTTCGAGAATGAAAAGCGTGTTCCCTGCGATGCCATCCCTCTTGCGGGAGGGGGAAATTCTTCCTAAATCTAAGAGCAAAACCGCTAGGGTAAAACCCCTAATGTATTGTTTTAACTAGACTTTTTCTAAAAATTCTGATAGAATAAGGCATAACGTAATTTTTAAATGATTGCCTATGAGTATTTCAACACAGATTATTCTTTTAATTCTCATCATCCTTGCAAGCGGCTTTTTATCCATGTCAGAGATTTCGCTTGCAGCCTCTACAAAAGTCCGCCTTCAAGTCCTTGCAGAACGCGGCGACAAGCGTGCAGAAAAAGTCCTACGCATTAAAGAACACCCAGGGCACTTTGTCACGGTCGTACAGATTGGTATCAATATGTGCGCAATCGTTAGTGGCTTCATTGGTGAAGATCTTTTTTCTCCCTATATCGCTTGGCCACTAAAAAGTATGGGAGTTGCCGCAGATTTAGCCGATAAGATCGGTTCCTGTTCGTCTTTCCTTTTGGTGACGTTTACGCTTGTTATTTTTTCGGACTTAATCCCAAAGAGACTCTCCTTTGCGCATCCAGAAAAGCTCATTCTTTTCTGTCAGATGCCCATGCGCTTCCTTTTGATACTCTTTAGCCCCTTTGTTTGGTTGCTGGAAAAAATTTCCTTAGCTGTGATTCGTCTTCTTGGATTAAGCATTGAGAACGATGACAAGATTACGAGTGAAGACATCATGGCAAGTGTCGTTGCTGGCGCCGAGGAGGGGGTGATTGCCCCTGAGGAACAGGCTGTTATTCAAAATGTGTTTAGCCTAGAAGATCGCCTTGTGCCAGCGGCGATGACAGCGCGTGAATCTGTTGTCTACTTTACGCTTGATGCGACGAAAGACACGATTCTCAAAGTTGTTTCTGAAACACCGATGAATCACTTCTTAGTTTGCGACAAAAACCTCGATCACGTTATCGGTTACATCGAAAGTGGTTCCCTTTTGCGTTACCTCTTAGAGGATAAGGAGATTTCCTTTAGGGATAAGGCGCTTCTTAAGCCCGTGCAGATGATTCCCGATACGCTTTCGCTTTCGGAGGTTTTGGAACTCTTTCAGAGATCGCGCT
The DNA here is from genome assembly GCA_964530715.1 of uncultured Sutterella sp. Lineage (GTDB taxonomy): Bacteria > Pseudomonadota > Gammaproteobacteria > Burkholderiales > Burkholderiaceae_F > Duodenibacillus. The sequence continues at coordinate 1,325 of CAZHBC010000094.1, forward strand.
CGGATTTCGCGGTGGTTCTTAACGAATATGCGCTTGTCGTTGGTGTGATTACATTGGGCGACGTGATGAGTTCCGTGATGGGAGACCTTGTTGCAATTCCTGAGGAGCAGCAAATCGTTAAGCGCGATGCCACAAGTTGGCTTGTCGATGGCGCTACACCAATCGTTGACATGATGGCCGAACTTGACTTGGACAGCATGCCCGAGAGTTCCAGTTACGAGACGATGGCAGGATTCATGATGTATATGCTTCGTAAAATCCCCAAACGTGCTGATAAATTCGACTGGAATGGGTACCGTTTTGAGGTTGTAAATGTCGAAGCGAACCGCATTGACCAAATTCTTGTGACAAAGCTTTAATTCTTGCTCTATAACCCGCTTCGCTTGCATTAACGGGGCGGGTGATTCCTTGCTATCCCAAATAAAAAAATGAAGCTAAAAAACTTTAATCCTTTGGAATACCTTAAGACAGAAGAGGATTTTCAGTTGGCATTGAAGGCGGCTTGCGAGGACGATCCCGGCGACGGGAGTCTGATTGCTACCACACTCGGTGATATTGCCAAGGCTCGCGGAATGTCCCAATTAGCCAAAGATACTGGATTGTCTCGTGAGAGCCTATATCGTTCTCTCTCTGGGAAAGGAAATCCAGAGTTCGCTACTATCATCAGAGTGACTCGGGCGCTAGGCCTACATATGTCTCTTTCTCGCTAGATGAAGTGAGTTTTCACCTAAAAAGTTCAAGATTGTCCGCATTTTCGCAAACGACAGAAAGGTTTCAGTCCAAAGTGGAAGAAATTTTCCCTCGCTGTGCGGTTAGTTAGTCCGCGTAGTTTTTTAAATTCTTTTTTCAATTCTTGTGACAAAACACTCGGGCTTGTCTATAATCGCGTCTTCCTACGTTGCTCGGGAAGTGTTTTCTCGGCAAAGAGGGAAGCGAATTTAAACCACTGCTTCTTTCTTTGATGGCGTAAGGACCCCCAAAACGGAAGGGTGGCAGAGTGGTTTAATGTACCGCCCTGGAAAGGCGGCGTATCCAATCGGGTACCGAGAGTTCGAATCTCTCCCCTTCCGCCATTTACTTTTCCCTTTAAGTTCAACATATTTCTCGCATGCGAGAGTTTTTTTGTTGTCTAAAAAAGCGCCGTCTGTTTATCGCAAACAAACGGCGTTAGATGAGGTGGAACTAAAACTAGACGAAGCGGCAGACGTGGTCTACTGCAACGTCAGAAAAGCCGTAGGCCTCTGCTTTCGTAAGACGGCCGCTGCAGACCTCTTGGATGTCTTTAAGCATCTCACGGCCCGCTTCCCGGATTGTCTTTTCTCCACGCATCACAGGAGAAAGGTCAATATCCATGTTATCTACCATCTTCTTAAAGGTGCGTTCATTGGCGGTCACTTTTAACACTGGGACAATGGCATTTCCTGTGCAGGTGCCGCGTCCCGTTGTGAAAATCACAGCGTTACAGCCTCCTGCAACCATAGAGGTCACAGAGGAGATGTCGTAGCCTGCGGTATCCATCACGATTGCGCCAGTCTTTGTTGGCATCACAGCCTGTTCGAGAACTTCAACAATAGGTCTTGTTCCGCCTTTCTTAATGCACCCAAGGCTCTTCTCATCGAGAGTTGAGAGTCCACCTGCCTTATTGCCAGGGGTCGGCTGTCCCGCACGGCAGTCTTGTCCTGCGAGCTTTAAGTGCTCTTCGTAGTCTTGGCAGATTTTGATCACCGCATTATGGAGTTCTGGCGTTGCGGCTCGCTTTGCAAGGACGTGCTCAGCTCCAATCCATTCAATCGATTCTGAAATCATTGTCGATGCCCCAAGGTCCACGAGAGCATCAGAGAGTTCTCCCACAGCAGGGTTACAGGCAATCCCAGAAGTGGCGTCCGATCCCCCGCATTCAATCCCTAGAAGTAGGTTAGAGATGTCACAGGGGACCTTCGGTTCAAGGGCGGCCTGCATAGCCATGTCTCGCGCAGCGCGGACTGCTTTTTCGATTGTCACGAGTGTCCCACCTTCGTCTTGAATACCAAAGGAGACCACAGGTTTACTTGTAAGTTTCTGAATCTTTTCCTTTAAGACTTTGTGGGGAACGGTTTCACAACCAAGCCCAATGATGACAACACCATAGACATTGGGGTTACAGGCAAAGCCCGTGAGAACTTTCTGAGACATTGCGGTGTTTGCTGCAACGTCTGAGCACCCCGTGTTAAAGACGATATTGACGGCGCCCTTTACTTGGCTTGCAGCGATGCGGCAACTTTCGCTTGCGCAAGAGCAGGTCGGGAGAATAAGAACGTGATTACGAAGCCCAGCACGCCCCTCTTTTCTTGGGTATCCCATAAATTGCATTTTCTCATTTCTCCTTAGAGTTTGATCATTTCACTTTCGTAGTCACGCGGGACGCTCACTAAATTGTGATGCGCAACCCATGCGCCTTTTTTCACATCCGCGGTTGTGACGCCGATACTTTCGCCGTATTTAATGATGTCTTCGCCTTTAGAGATATCTCTGAGGGCAATCTTGTGGCAGTAGGCGATAGGTTCTAGGGCTTTTAGAGTTACGAAGTCGTCTCCACGCCGAAAGACAACCTCTTCCCCTGCGGCAATGTCTGCAACACAGGTTGCAACGTTGTCGCGTTCATTCATGAGTAGCGCATTAATCTTCATTAATCCCTCCCTGGGTTTGATTGTGGGTACCCTTAGGGCCCCTTCGCGTAGTTACAAGATAATGGCGCAAGTTCTTAGATAAATCAAATTAATGAAGTTGATTAACTTATAATTAATAATTATGGATTAAGGAGAAGTGATTGTGGAGAATCGACAGGCGTTACAGGCAATGCGCTACGTTCTCGCCATTTGGGAAAAGAAGAGTTTTACGCAGGCTGCGGTCTCTCTTGGCCTTACGCAACCCGCGCTTACGCAGGCTGTAAAGAAAACTGAGGAAATTCTCGGAGTAACGCTATTTTCTCGCACAAAGAAGACGCTAGAACTATCCGAAGCAGGGCGCATTTATCTTGCGAAGGCAAAAGCTATTGCCGCTTTAGAAGGGGAACTCACAAGAGAGATCTCCGACCTCACAGAACTTCGAGCTGGAACGCTCACTGTAGGAGGGACGCATTTTCTTAATGCCTACGTGCTACCGAGCGCCATAGCGGCTTTTAGATTGCAGTATCCGGCTGTCGACTTAAAACTACTTGATGCGGGCGCAGACGAACTTCTCCGTATGCTTCAAGACGGAAGGATTGACTTAACCTTTAGCTGCGAAGCCTTCGCAACGGTTGACTTTAAGAGAACTTTCGCCTTTGAAGATAGGCTTCTCTTAGCGGTGCCTAAGCGTTTTGAGCTTGCTTCTCAATTGCAGCATGCCGCGTTAAGTGCGGGGGACGTTGCCGCTAAACGCCACCAAAAACACGCGTGCCCAGAGGTGACATTAAAAGATTTTGCAGCGTTCCCCTTTGTGTTACTTACAAAGGAAAATAACCTTTATCGACGATCAATTGCGATGTTTGAAAAGGAAGGCTTTAAACCGAAGGTCCTCTTTCAAGCTGGGCAACTTGTGACTGCGGCCCGCCTAGCAGAGGCCGGTCTTGGCGCCACATTCGTAAGTGATAGATTAGTTGGCGGGGGCGAGGAGAGCGTTTTCTACTTTAAGTTAAAAGATCCGCTTACTCTACGTAGGTTTGACGCAGTGACGCTTAAAAGTCGTTATGAATCCAAGGC
>CAZHBC010000095.1:0-5021 GCA_964530715.1 uncultured Sutterella sp.
GCAAGATGCTTCATAAAAGCTTCTTTGTTTTCCTTAGCAGTTGTAGTGGGCCGACCTAGGTCAGAGCGAGCCCCTATTGCCGCTTTTACTTCGATAAAGCACAATTGTTTGGATTTTGAAGCAGTTTCTAAAGCATCAATGAGTTCACTCTTTTCTTTAACACTAATGGCATTGGGATAACCACATGCCTTTGCCACCGCCGTGAAATCAACAGAGTTACCAACTGTAGGCATCCCTCCAACGCTTTCGTGCGCTTCGTTATTGATGAGGATGTGAACTAGATTCTTCGGTTTAATTGCACCTATTACCCCCATCGAGCCCATGTGCATGAGAGCGGCACCGTCGCCATCAATGCACCAGATGCGTTTCTCAGGTTTCTGCAGGGCAACACCCAAAGCAATGGAAGAAGAGTGCCCCATTGAACCAACAGTTAAGAAATCGCGACCGTGCCCTGCTTTGCAGGCTTCTCGTAATTCAAAGAGTTCTCTACTCGCTTTTCCTGTTGTAGAAACAATAGGATCATCGCCACTTACAGCGATTACTTCGCAAATCACTTCTTCGCGCCTTAAGGTGTAGTCGTTCTTAAACTCGGGCTTTTCATCAAAACTTAGAGCTCCCTTACGAACAACAAAAGCAACATCTTCCCCCTTCTCTAAGTGCGTACGAAATTCCCCCATCGCCTCTTCAAGTTCAGCAGTGGTTGTCTCTTTTGAGACAACAAAGGTTTTAATCCCAAGAAGTTGTAGAAGACTTACAGTGATCTCTCCCTGAAAGACGTGTTGTGGTTCATCCTTAACGCCAGGTTCCCCGCGCCAACCGACGACAAAGATGACAGGAATGCCGTAAACCTTAGGGTTTAAAAGACTTGCTGCGGGATTGACGATGTTACCTTCCCCACTATTTTGCATATAGACGACGGGAACTTTGCCTGTGGCTAAGTGGTAGCCTGCGGCAAGCGCTGCAGAGTTTCCTTCGTTTGCTGCGATGACGTGGTGTTTGGGATCTAAGCCATAACGCTTTAAGAGGTAAGAGGAAAGCGCCTTTAAAAGCGAATCAGGTACCCCAGCGTAGAAGTCAGCTCCAAGAACCCGTACAAATTCTTCGACTTGCATTGTTCATCTTTCCTTTAAAGCGTATCAATCAGGGTGATAATCTTCTTAATTGACATCAAGCGGTCATCAACTTCCTTAGCACGGTGATAACGAAGGATGTCTTCAGCGGTTTGTTGCATCGCGGGGAATGCACTCCGTGTTAATTGATTCGCGTAGATGACAACATTAATGCCGTGTTCTGCAAGCTCTGCCTCTGTCACAACGTTGTAAGAAGTCGGGACTACAACGAGCGGCGTCTTCTTATCTTCTTTACGGAAAGCATCACAGAAAGAGAAGATTTCCGTGGGATCCTTCTTACGGCTATGAATCATGATGCCATCGGCTCCAGCCTTCACAAAGGCTCTCGCGCGAGTAAGAGCATCCTCTTCACCCTTTTCGAGGATAAGGCTTTCAATACGGGCGATGATCATGAAGTCATCTGTGAGTTGAACCTTCTTACCTGCGGCAATCTTTTGCGAGAAGTGTTCAATGGTGTCTTGCGTCTGTTTTACTTCAGTCCCGAAAAGAGAGTTCTTCTTAAGGCCTGTCTTATCTTCAACAATAATCGCGGAGACTCCCATGCGTTCCAAGGAACGGACGGTGTAGACAAAGTGTTCAATCTGGCCACCTGTGTCACCATCAAAAATGATGGGCTTTGTTGTCACTTCCATCACGTCGTCAATCGTCCGAAAGCGCGAGGTCATATCAACGAGCTCAATATCGGGCTTACCCTTTGCGGTCGAGTCACAAAGGGAGCTGATCCACATCGCATCAAACTGATCAAGTTCCCCTTCGTGTTCAACAACAGTTTTCTCAGCGAGAAGCCCTGTTAAACCACTATGCACTTCAATGGCTTTCACAATTGGGCGTAAACCCAACATCCGCCGCAGTCTTGCACGACGAAATTCCGGCATCATAAGTTTCGAGCGAATCTTGTCGTCGATGTGCTTAACTTCTTCATTTCGGGTGTACGGAACATCGATAATCTTTCCACCAAAGGCTGAAAGCGCTTTCTCAACATTGTCACGAATCGCTTTCGTGGGGCCTTCAAGCCAGTTATCACCATGAATCACATAGTCAGGTTTTAATTGAGAAATCACCTTCTCATACATCACATCATCTTGTACGATGACATCGGCGACTCCTGGAAGGGCCTTAATCATTGCAATACGCTCTTCGATTGTCTTCGTTGGGAAGCGATCAAAGCGAACCAAAGCGGCGTCACTCATCACCCCCACGACTAGACGTCCGTAACTTTGTGCTTTTTCAATAATGTTTAAGTGACCCGCGTGAATCACATCGGTTGTAAAGCAGGCATAAACGGTTTTCATAGCTTTGATCCTTTGATTAACGAGCGTTGTAATGAAGTGGCGTTTTGATATTCAGTGTCTTAAGGGCTTCTTCTAAGACAGCAAAGAAGGCTTCGATGTCAGCGACATCAATCGCCCCAAGTGAACAGAGACGGAAGGTATTTGCAGAGGCAATTTTTCCTGGGTAAATCGTAAATCCCCTCTCGTAGCAGTAATCGTGTACTTTCATGAAGTCCCAGTTGGGATCATCGGGATAGAGAACGGATACAACTAAACCACTTTGCCACTCACGGCGAATGACATCTTTAAAGCCAAGGCGGTCTAGTCCAGCGTGAATGGCTTCAAATACACGCGTATGGCGCGCCCACTTCGCGGTCTCTCCTTCAGCGAGATACTCTTTCATCGCCTGCACTGTGGCGTAGATAGTCTGTACGGGAGGTGTGAAGTGCATCTGGCCGGTTTTTTCAAAGTATTCGTACTGCAGATAAAGATTGCAGTAGTAAGAGCGCTTCGGATAGTCGCGTGAGGCACGAATGATGTCTTCTCTACCAATGACAAAAGAGAGTCCCGTCATAGCCATGAGGCCTTTCTGGGCGGAGGCCATGCAAAAATCAATGTTGTCTCTTTCGACATCAATCGGTCGCATGGCAAGAGTTGAAGTCGTATCCACGACAAAGATTGCGCCATATTGATGCGCTAAGGCACCGATTTCTCGAATGGGATTAAGGATTCCTGTTCCCGTTTCATTATGCGTTGTATAGACCAAGCGAATGTCGGGATTTTCTTTAAGTGTTTTCTCAACTTGGGCAAGATCTGGTCTCTCGTCTACGGGAAACTTCAGATTGATATGGCTTAACCCATAGTGCTCACAGATTTCCACGGCTCTTGAACTGTAGGCACCGTTATTGACAATGAGAGCTTTCGCATTCGCAGGAAGAAGAGAATTTAAGCAAACATCGATATTAAGAGTGCCAGAACCACAGAAAAGAACTGCAGTGTAGGTTTTGGGATCTGCGTGAACGGTTTTAAGTAAATCAAGCCGCAGCCCCTTCATTAAGTCAGCAAATTCTTTTTCTCTCGGACAGATATCTGGCACAACCTGCGCGAGCTTTACCGTATCAGTTGTCGTCGCAGGACCAGGGTTTAAGAGAACATTACGCTTAATCACCATCACGTTTCTCCAAAAGACGTTTTCTAAACGTCTACTAAATCAAAAAATGTTTAAAAAATCTTTCTGAAAGGAAGGAATTGAACATCATCCTTCGATTTAGGCGCGAGTATAACGATATTTTTCATGAAATTTGTTCATTTATTAAAAAATAATTTAAAAACGTGAACAAATTGGCTGAGTTTTTCGGCAGATGTGTAGCGAATTTGTTCTAAAGAAGGATTCCGATTACTTCTTTGGAACGATACGTGACAAAAGTGCCGAGGTTTTTACGCCTCGGCACTTAGGGTCGTTTTTGCGACTTAGGGGGAAATTAACTTTAAATTTTTAATCCTCTGTCGGATTTACCTTACCAACGAAGGGATAAGGACCATCGAACTTCGCGGGAGTGTAAATCTGACAAACGTGTGTATTCCAAACACCCTCTTCAAAGTCGTGCAAAAGGTATCCTGGCGTTTCCATGCGGAATGTGTCTCCACCTTCCGCGGAGAAGTCAAGTTCAATTTGCATCGATGCAGCAGGCGCTGTTACACAAGGGACTCCCGCCCAGATTGTGAAAATGGGTCTATGCATGTGTCCACAGCAAAGGCGAACCCAAGGCGCTTTTTCAAGTACAGCACGCAAAAGTTCACGATTCTCGTAAGGCTCATCCATGGCACCCATCCCTGTGATAAAGGGCGGATGATGCATGAATACGAGCGTTGGGACTTGCGGATGTGCCTTTAGTTCTTTTTCGAGCCAACGCACTGACACCTCAGAGATGTGTCCGGAGTGTGAGCCCGGAGCCATCGAATCTAAGAAGAGTAAGCGCGTATCCGAGAAGTCCACAGCGTAGCTTAAAAATGGCGCCGTCTCTGGGTTTTCGACTGTCCAACCAGGAAGAAGTTTTTTCATCCTGTCGCGACGATCGTGATTGCCCGGTACCGCATAAACGGGAACGCCAAATCCGCTTAAAGCTTCGTAGACCATGCGATAGGCGTGTTCATCACCAGAGTCTGCGATGTCGCCTGTGGCAACAATGAGGTCGGGAGCTTGGTTTTTCAGGCTAAACACGTGCTTAAGGTGACTCACGGCTTTCTCCAAATAGGCTGCCGTATCGACAACCTGAAATGAGAGATTCCCGTCACCACGCAAGTGAAAGTCCGAAATTTGCAAGATTCTCATAAATTTACTTCCAGTACCACAAGGAAGGGAATTGGTATCCCCTTCCCAATTTAACTATTTAGATGTGTTCAACGTTTTCGCCATACTTCGCAACGGCTGCGTCATGGCGTTTCTGAATCACGAAGCCCGCAAGAGCACTCGTGAAGCAAGCAACCATCGTGTACAGGCACACGTAGATGGGATCTCCACCCGTGATTCCCATGAAGTAGGTGCAAAGACCCGGAACGATGCCTGCAACGAGGAATCCAGGGAACTGATAGCAAATCGAGATACCCGTGTAGCGAACGT
>CAZHBC010000096.1:0-4998 GCA_964530715.1 uncultured Sutterella sp.
CGTTCGACTTCATCGTAGTCGATTGTCTCGTCGTCCTTAAGCCCGTAACTCACAACACGGAAGAAACGGCCCGAGAAGTTAATGCGCATACCGTGTGAGAGGTGGCCGCCATCAGCTAGGCTCATACCCATCACGGTGTCACCGGGTTTCAGTAACCCCATAAAGACTGCCATATTGGCCTGTGCCCCAGAGTGCGGTTGCACGTTGGCTGCCATTTCCACGCCCACAGGCTCGCAGAAAAGCGCCTTAGCGCGGGCGATAGCTAAACGCTCCACATTGTCAACGTTTTCACAGCCTCCGTAGTAGCGGTGTCCGGGATACCCCTCGGCGTACTTATTTGTGAGGCAACTGCCCTGCGCCTGCATCACAGCAGGACTTGTGTAGTTTTCACTGGCAATCAGTTCGATATGCTGCTCTTGGCGAATCTTCTCAGCCTGCAGATAAGTCCAGAGCTCAGGGTCGATCTGAGCGATTCCTTCATTGCTAAACATTGGATAACCTCGTAAGAAAGACAAAAAAACCGTTTGGTGCGAAAGACACAATATCTTGGGTAGCCCTACACCGAGAGAGTCAGATTATAGGGATTTGCGGGGCAAAAATTGGGAGCAAAAATAGAAGAATTACAGAAAAGAGCGGACTTGAAGAAAAACTCTTTTCTTTCAAAGACCTACGAGAAAAATCTCTTACAATTTTTTAGCCTATTTCTTAAGTATGCCCGACCAAATGGCAATGATCTCCTTCCGTTTTGCGAGAAATGCAAGAATTAATTGCTACTCTAGAGCTTCCCAACGAGAGAAATCAGACCAAAGAGCGGAAGCAGGGAGCGCAAAACAGCCCTTACCACCAGAGCGAACACGGTCTCCTGCGTAGAGCAATATCCCAGTGAAATTCTCCTCTCCAAGAAGTTCTCGCATCCAATGCAAGTCTCTGAAATCCTCTGACGAAATACTCTCTGAAGCTTTAACTTCGATACCCACGAGATGTCCTCTTTCATCAGAAGCCATAAAGTCAATTTCGTGACTGCGTGAGCGAAAGTAATACAAATTCCACTTTGGATTCAAATCAAGTTCACTCGCGAGTTGGTTATAGACCCAAGTTTCAAAGAGCTTCCCGCCCTCGTTCTGAGAACGTTCATTGCTGTTGAGAATATCCTCAGGGCGGTAAATTTTCAAAAGATGCGCCATCAAACCCGTATCCGTCATGAAGGGTTTAGGGGAAATTCCAGGGCGATCACTATCTTTCTCCGCCCAACCAGGAACCATATCAACCAAATACAACGCTTCAATAGCCGAAAGATACGTATTGAGTGTTACCCATGTTAAATTGAAATCGCTCGCAAGGCGCGCCTTCACCATCGGGCGGCTAGATAATGTAGCCGTACAAAAAAGAACCTCTTCGAGAGTATTTTTCTTACGCACTCCCCATTGATCCCGAAGGTCAAGCAAAACCTGATTGGCTAAATAATCCTGAAACCAACTTGTTCTGTGTTTTGGGTTAGAAAAATCGCGAACCTCTGGGAAACCTCCTGCGAGTACACACTCGAAGATAAAGGGTTTACTACACTCAAAACTAAGAGAAAGGGGAAGTTTTCCTTCAAATAAAGCCTTAAGAAACCCTGGCGTCCGTCCTCGCTTTTCTCCCTCAGTAAGTGTTCGAACCCGAACAAATCCCGCACGTCCTGCAAGCGATTCGTTAGCATGCGGCAGTTTCCGATAGTCCGCAGATCCAGAAATAATGTACTGTCCCTTTTGCGGATTGCGGTCGACAGCGAATTTAATCTCTCCAATAAGGGAAGGGACCTTTTGAATTTCGTCGATGACCATCACAATATCCGCAGTACGACGAACAAAAAAGCTGGGGTCTGTCTTTGCCTCAAGAAACGTCCCTTCTTCATCGAGCGACTTGAAGAGCCGATTTTCGATGGGAGCCTCTAAAAGCAAAGTCGTTTTGCCTGACTGACGACAGCCAACAACGCTCACGATGCGATGCGTTTCTAGTTTTAATTCCAATGATTTTTGCGCCCAACGTTTGAGAATCATGTCTTGTCCACAAAATTTCTTTCATGGCAAAAATCTACAATAGAATTTGTCATTTTTGTCAAATAGAACTGGGCAAAATTCTATAATAGAGAAGAAAAGACATTGAAATTAAACAATATTATTTCAACGAATTTAGAAGCAAGAAAAACGCGGATTTGAGGAAAGGAATTACGAGAACGCCTTTCTTCGCAGAAAGGCGCCTCCTATAAAAAAACTGCTAACTTATTTCTGATTTTTCAGTAAATCGCGGATTTCACGCAGTAAAACGACATCCTCGGCTGGCGGTGGTGGTGGGGCGTTTTTCTTTTCCTCTTCCTTTGCCTGGCCAACCATCTTTTCAAAGCGATCACGCGCACGTGTTACCGTCTTAATGAGAAGGAAAATCACAAAAGCCAATAGCATGAAATGCACAACCGAGGTTAAGAAAGCTCCGTAACCAAAGACCGTGGCCCCTGCCTTGGTAAGAGCCTCGTAAGTCTCGGGTCCCACGTAGTTTTCTGGGCGATGCAAGACAAAAAACAGATTTGTGAAATCTGGTTTTCCAACAAGGAAGCCCACCAAAGGATTGATGATGTCCTTAACTAGGCTATTAACAATCGAGGAGAATGCGGCACCAATAATGACCGCAACCGCTAGGTCTAGGACATTGCCGCGGGAAATGAATGCTTGAAATTCTTGAAAGAACTTTTTCACGATTTTTCTCTTTTTTTAGGGGAGTTTATTTTTAATTTACTTCTTCTTAGCCCAACTATCCCGCAAGCCTACTGCAAGATTCACGACCGGTGTTTCCTTCTTATGTTCTACGCGATCTGTGACAAAGTAGCCTGTGCGTTCAAACTGGAAATGTGTATCGGGGGCGGCTAAAGCAACCGCTGGTTCAACGTAACCCGCATAAACCTTTTTACTCTCGGCATTAAGAACCGTGCGGTAGTCTTCTGCGGAATCGGGATTCGGTTCCGTAAAGAGCCTATCGTAGAACTTAATCGTCGCAGGAACCGCAGTGGCGGCATCCAACCAGTGGATTGCAGCCTTTGTCTTCACGGAATCTGCTCCAGCGGTTCCCGTCTTGGTTTCTGGTAAGTACTCGGCGTGTACGCAAACAACGCGCCCCGATGCATCTTTTTCAAAGGACGTTGGAACGATGACGTAACCGTAACGCAAACGAACGGGTTTAGCAGGGGTACCATCAGCAGGAACAGTCAGACGACGGTATCCCTTCGGAGGCACTTCTGCGAAATCGTCCTCTTCAATCCAGAGCTCTCGACTCATCGTCAACTCGCGTGTGCCCATTTCTGGAATCTGCGGGTGGTTCGGAGCCGTGAGTGTTTCGCTTGCGCCCTCGGGGTAGTTATCGAGAATGAGCTTTAAAGGATGCACGACGCAGAAGCGGCGCTCGGCACGCTTTTCAAGATCTTCTCTGAGGCTCTGCTCTAAGAGAGCATAATCAATCCAACCGCCAGCAGCACGAGAAACACCACAGTGTTCAACAAAATTCTGAATGGACTGTGGAGTGAATCCGCGACGGCGTAGGCCAACGAGCGTTGGCATACGGGGATCGTCCCAGCCGTCAACGAGTTTCTCATTGACAAGTTGAATGAGCTTACGCTTACTTAAAACGACATAGGTGAGGTTCAAGCGATTGAATTCATACTGATGAGAAAGGAGGAAGAAGTTCTTTCTTACGACCTGGCTCAAAGCTGCCTGTAAGAGGGGCGTAAAGTGTTCTGGCTTCTTAAGAAGAAGGGCGAAGAATTTCTCTACATCGTCCTTGGCGATATTTTCTTTACAGCGAGAGAAAATCTCGCGCATTTCCTTTTCAGGGTCACTCAGTCCAAGTTTATTTTCAAAAGAGAGTGCAGCCCTCATAAAGGCCTTAGCCTTCTCACCATCTGCGGCGTCCCGCATCTCGCGGAGAATCCCAAGAGCTTCCTCAAACTGCGGCGTACGCAACACGGGAACGATGCGCTCAAGAGCCCAATCGTAGAAAGCTCTCTGATCGTCAAATTCCAAAGTGCAAATCGAATGCGTAATGTTTTCTAGAGAATCCTCAATCGGGTGCGCAAAGGTATACATCGGGTAGATGCACCACGTATGCCCCGTTGCCTGATGTTCCGCAAAACGAATGCGATAAATCGCAGGGTCACGCAAATTGATATTGGGAGACGCCATATCAATCTTTGCACGAAGGACCATGGAACCTTCGGGGTGCTTACCCGCACGCATTTCGCGGAAGATGCGAAGATTTTCTTCTGGCGTCCTATTTCTATAGGGAGAGTCCTTACCAGGTTCCGTAAGGGTGCCACGGTTTTCACGCATCTCATCCGCTGTCTGCTCGTCGACGTAGGCGTAGCCAGTCTTCACGAGATGTTCCGCGAAGGCATACATGTACTCAAAGTAGTTAGAGGCGTAGTAAAGATTATCCTCATCCTCGTGCTTCCAATCGAAGCCAAGCCAACGCACACTTTCTTCAATCGCATCAACGTATTCCTGATCTTCTTTCACAGGATTCGTATCGTCAAAACGCATGTGGCAACGGCCGCCATAGTCCCGCGCAAGGCCGAAATCCAAACAGATAGCCTTAGCGTGCCCGATGTGAAGATAGCCATTCGGTTCTGGCGGAAAACGTGTACGAATCTTTGCAACGTCGGGCTTTCCCTTTGCAAGTTGCTCGGAATACGGTGCAGGGTGGCCACACCAATAGCGCGGAAGGTTATTCCCTTCAGCAAGGTCAGCCTCAATGATGTTTCGGATAAAGTTTACGGGTTTGTTGCTTTCACAAACCTCTTCGTTTTTCTTAACCTCTGGCATTTGTCCGTTCCAAAAACAAAAACACGGGAAACAAAACACGGAAAAATAACAAAAAAATCCGCACGGGTTTCTTACCCGTAGGCAAGAAACCTCTTTAAAAGAAGCATTCTAGCCGAAGAGAATTCCTCTCTTCTAAAGAATGGCAGGAATC
>CAZHBC010000097.1:0-4843 GCA_964530715.1 uncultured Sutterella sp.
GCCTTTGACTACGATAGAGACGTTGTAAATGCTCTCTCGCAAGGGGAGGCTTTCCGTGTTATCTATGAAAATAAATACATCGATGGAAGTTTTGTTCGCCTAGGAAAACTTCTTGCAATGCAATTTGAACTTAACGGGAAAACACGCGAATACTTTTGGTTCCCAGATGACGGTCAAGGGGGACACTACTACGATGGCTCTGGTACTCTCACACAAAGAACCTTTATGCGTGTACCGCTCGATGTGAAAACCGTCAGTTCCGAATTTGCCCCGATGCGTCGTCACCCTGTCACAGGGGTCTTACGTCCACACCGCGGAACAGATTTTCGTGCCCCTTGGGGAGCCACAGTTAGAGCAGCTGCCGACGGGAAAGTTGTCTACGCAGGTCTTGGCACTGGATACGGTAAATACATTCGCCTCCAGCATGGACCTGACTATCAGACTCTCTACGCGCATCTCTCAAGTATTGACCCGAAAGTCACTGTTGGTGCCGAAGTGCATCACGGTCAGCAGATTGGCAAAGTCGGACAGACGGGTCTCGCGACAGGCCCCCACCTACACTACGAACTGATTTTTAACGGCACACAGATTAACCCCATGACAGCGGCACTGCCCGATACGCGCAATCTCACGCCCTATCAGGCTGCGAAGATGGAAGCACTTATCGCACCCTTGCAGGAAAAACTCACTCTCTTGCGGCGCGTTCAGGTCTCTGGAGCGAAAAAATGATTGATATCTTTAAGGATAAGCCTGTTTTCTTAGGGCTAATGTCAGGAACCAGTTTGGATGGCATTGATGCAGTTGCAGTTAACTTCAGTGCGAAGAAACCTCAACTACTTGGCCACGGATTCCTCCCCTACCCCGAAGAGGTTCGTCGTGATCTTCTCGCTCTTTGCGAAGCGGGAGATAACGAAATCGAACGGGCAGGTGACATGTCTGTTACGCTCGCAACTCTCTACGCTAAGGCAACTCTTGACTTGCTTGACGCGAACGACATCTCTCGAGATATCGTTTACGCCGTGGGGGTTCACGGACAAACCATACGGCATCGCCCTAAGAAGGGTTGGAGTCTGCAACTTAATGCCCCTGCACTTGTTGCCGAGTTAACGGGGCTTGACGTTGTGGCGGACTTCCGCGCTCGAGATCTTGCTGCAGGGGGCGAAGGCGCACCTCTCGTTCCCGCATTTCACGCAGCGATATTTTCTTCTTCCGTGCAACGGGCTCTTGTCAACATCGGTGGTATTGCCAACGTGACAAGGCTTCCTGCGGCAGGGCACCGTTTTCTTCCCATCACAGGTTTTGACTGTGGTCCAGGAAATACTCTCCTAGATGCTTGGTGCGCAAAATGCAATGGCACCCCCTATGATGACAAGGGAAAGTGGGCTGCGACGGGCGCTGTTTCTGAAGCGCTCTTGGAGAAGCTCCTTTCGCACCCGTATTTCTCTCGTCCTGCTCCGAAGAGCACGGGGCGCGAGGAATTTAACCTTCCTTGGCTTGAGAGCCTTCTCGCAGGGGAAGCCCCTGCAGATGTTGAACGCACCTTGGTTTCCCTTACAGCGAAGACAATCGCCCGAAGTTGCGCTGGGATGAAAGAGGTTTACCTCTGTGGCGGGGGAACAAAGAATGCCCTACTCTTTTCTGAGATTGCAAAAGAAATGGGCTCTACTGTTCATGTTGCTTCCACCGCTGAACTCGGTGTCGACCCCATGCACGTTGAAGCGATGGCTTTCGCGTGGTTAGCGAGAAGGTTCTTCCTACGACGCACAGGAAATCTCTGTGAAGCAACACACGCTGCGGGACGCCGTATCCTTGGCGCTCTGTATCCGCACTAAGAAAGAGGACCTCACGCGTGAAAAAGTTCCTCTCTCTTGTGAGCACTTTTGCCCTCGTGGCACTCCTGCCACTTGTCGCTACTCAGGCAGCATCCCTTGCTGATGTCACCAAAGCTTTTGAACAAAAAGTTGGGGCGAAACCTGAGAGTGTCCGAAAGACAAAAGTCCCTGGGATTTATGAAGCCGTCGTAAGAAAAAAGATTTTCTACTTCACGGAAGATGCCAATTACCTTTTCGTGGGACATATCTTTGATACAGCAAAAAAGACCGATTTAACCGCGGCCCGTTTAGTTGACCTCTCGCGTGTCCCTTGGGAATCTCTTCCTTTAAAAGACGCTATTAAAGTTGTCTACGGCAATGGCAAAGCCAAAATGGCTGTTATCACAGACACCAATTGCACCTTCTGCCGACTTCTCGAACAGTCAATTCGGCAGGTTGGGAATGTCACTGTCTATAACTTTCTACATCCAACGGCTAGGTCTCGTGAGCTTTCACGGCGTGTGTTCTGTGCCAAAGACAATGCAAAGGCTTTCCGTGAATACATGCTTGACGGAAAAGAACCAGGCGCCGTGGAAGGCAAATGCGATTCTTCCGCTTTAGATAGAAACATAGCCCTAGGCCGTAAACTTGGAATCGGTGGCACCCCTGTCATTATTTTCTCCGATGGAGAAACGCATCCAGGGAGTCTTGCCGCCGCAGACTTACAAGAAAAATTAACCCCAAAACCTTAAAAGAGGGGCTACATGAGTGTACTTATGCAAAACACCGCTTCGCTTGACGCAATTATGAAACCTCGGAGCATCGCCCTTATTGGTGCTTCAACGCGAGAACATACGATTGGCTCGGATATTGAAAAACGCCTTCTCGAATACGGTTTCAAAGGAGCTCTTTATCCTGTGAATCCCAAGGCAGGAATCATTGGGGGTCTTAAAGCCTATCCAAGTGTCTTGGATATTGAGGGAGATGTTGATCTAGCGATTATCGTTGTGAACGCCAAGTACGTTCTCTCCGTTATCGACCAGTGTCACGAAAAAGGTGTTGGCGGTCTTTGCGTTATTTCTGCGGGGTTTAAGGAATCGGGCTCCGAAGGCGCAGCGCTTGAAGCAGCACTTCTTGCGAAGTGCCGCGAATACGGAATGCGTTGTGTGGGTCCCAATTGTTTAGGGGTTGTTAATACGCACCCTGATGTTCAAATGGATGGCTGCTTTGCGGAATCCCTCCCCGAGAGAGGAAACATCGGTTTTGTTTCGCAGTCTGGAGCCCTAGGGGGCGGCATCCTTAACATTCTTAAAGATTTAAATATCGGTTTCTCTCAATTTATCTCTATCGGCAATCAAGCCGACGTTGACGCAACAACTGCAATTGAATATTGGGAAAACGAAGAAGATGTCGGGCAGATTCTTCTTTACATGGAATCAATCCCCAACCCTGCGGCTTTCCGAAAAGCCGCAAGTCGTGTCTCAAAGAAAAAGCCAATTCTTGCCTTAAAGGCGGGGCGCTCTAGCGCTGGAGCGAGCGCGGCGAGTTCCCACACGGGGTCCCTAGCGGGTTCAGATAAAGCCGCTGACGCTCTCCTAAAACAGTGTGGCGTCATCCGCGAAACATCTCTTCAGACACTTTTTGCAACGGCAAAAGTCTTCAGCCGCTCGCCTCTCTCTGCAGGAAACCGCATTGCCATCATCACGAATTCTGGTGGTCCCGGAATTATGGCTGCAGATGCCATTAGTGCCGCAGGACTTGAGGTTGCAAAGTTAAGTGAAAAAACACAAACTGCTCTTCGTGCGTTTTTACCTGCCGTTGCGTCAATAAAGAACCCTGTGGATATGATTGCCTCGGCGCCACTTGAGCACTACGAGAAAACGCTCGATGCCGTTCTTTCCGATGAGAATGTCGACGCGGCGCTCGTCATTTATCTTCCCTTCTTAGGACTTAAAGATACGGAGGTCGCTCGGGCCGTTTGCAGGGCAAAAGAACTTCACCCGACAAAACCCCTTATCGGTATCTTTATGACTGAGAGCGCCTTCTTTACAAGCGAAGTAGTCGCCAAAGCCAACACCCCATTTTTCATGTATGTGGAAGAAGCTGTAGGGGCTCTTGCGCGTCTTTGCGAACAGAGCGCTTGGGTTAAGAAGCCCGCAGGAACTATTCCGTCACTTCCAAGTAGAAAGGAAAAAATCGCAAAGCTCTTTTCTACTGTGGCTTCAGAAGGCCGGGAAGAACTCACAACAAAAGAAAGTCTTGCCGTGCTTGACGCGGCAGGCGTTAGGATTTGCAAGGCAAAACTTGCGAAAACAAAAGAAGAGGCTTTGCAGTTCGCTCAGGAAATTGGTTACCCCGTCGTTCTTAAGATTACCTCCAAGACAACTTCTCACAAGACAGACGTGGGTGGCGTTCGCGTTGGAATCACATCAAGTGCCGCTCTTGAAAAAGCCTACGATGAGATGATTTCTGCCCTGCGGGAGAAAAATCTTCTCTCTGGGCTCGAAGGCATTCTCGTTCAGGAACAAGTCCAGGGACGTCGTGAACTTGTCACGGGGCTCGCGACAGATCCGCAGTACGGACCCATGATTATGTTTGGTCTCGGAGGAATCTTTGTTGAAGCGCTGGAAGATGTGACCTTCCGCATTACGCCAATTACAGACGCAGATGCGCACGACATGGTTCGTTCTGTGAAAGCCTATAAGTTACTCCAAGGGGCTCGCTCTACGACGCCAGCACAGATGGATAAAGTGGAAGAGACGCTCCTTAGGATTTCTCAACTTGCGGCGGACTTCCCTGAGGTTCTTGAGCTTGACATCAATCCCCTTATGATTTCTGAAGTAACGGGGGAGGCCATTGCTGTTGATGCGCGAATCCGCATTCGCATTTAAAGGAAATGCACGTGGCCAGTTGTTAAGCCGGATTTTGTTACGCACTCCTATAGGGGTGCGTTGACAATCATTCATCTAGGACAAGACTCACGCCTTGCCTCAAGCCATCTACCCGCGACCTCTTTCGGGCCGAAATCAAGC
>CAZHBC010000098.1:0-4712 GCA_964530715.1 uncultured Sutterella sp.
CGCTTACGTTGATACGGGATGTATTCCCGGCATCGCCACCAAGTTGATTAAATATCGTAACCTCGACATTTCCCTTGGCACTCGTTAGCGCGATGTTACGTCCCTGAAGGTCTCGAATATCAAGAGTCCCTTGAGCCGTGAGCGAGACATCCCCTGTTGTCGACTTAAGGCCAAAGACATCAACGCGGACATTTTCTTCTACCGCTGAAGCATCTAGATAGATATTGTCTTTTGCCTTGGCAGAAAGACTCAACTTATTCTCCGCAGATCCACTTCCCACAATACGAATCGCAGAATCCTTCGTACCGATTGCGCCACTACTTGCGGAAAGATTCACCTTTGCCGCGTCATAGATAGCCACGTCCGTGTTACCAGCACTAATTCCCTTATTTGCCGTGAGCGTTACAGTGCCTTCCTTTGCCAAAATCGAAGAAGAAAGCGTAAGAGCGCCTGTGGTATTCACAGTAACGGAGTTATCTCCCTTCAAAGTTCCGACATCTACGCTCCTGTCGGCTTTTAAGGTAAACGTATAGAGATTACTTGTCGATTCTGACCAAATATCCCAACCCTTTTGCACACCTGAGAAGTGTGTCCAGTTGTCATAGGTTGTGCAACTACCACGATCGTGAGCACTCTCAGACTTGTCGGTTACTTTCCCCCAACCAACAAAATAGTTGTCTGCCGGACGATCCTTTATATCTTGAATTATGGTCTTATCCTGAGGGAGTTCTACCTTTGTTGGCTCGCTAGTCGACTTTTGATTAAGGTCCTTCCAATCCCACTTCTTTAGTTTCCACCAAGAGAATTCTTGCTCCGCGGTATTTTTGTGATACGTCGTTGTACTAGTACCAGAAGCCCAGGTGTAGTACTGGTTACTAAGGGGGTTGTATTTATCCTTATCATCAGCACTTCTCTTGTTAACGAGTTCTCCATTTTTAGCTAAGTCATATACAGTCGTTTCTCCGCCACTGTATTCGGTTACCCTCGCATCGTAATTGTCACTGGTAAAGTTCGTATCAATAATCTTTACGCTACCCTTAACAGTGCCTGTGGAGACGGTCCCTAAGGTAACGTCATAGCTACCTGCATCAATCTTAACTGTAGCGTTACCCTCAGCCGCAAGGAGTTTTCCGCCACCAGTGCTCGCAATTTTGCCTGTGATTGTGATATGGCCACCTTGGGGTGTGATATCGCTGACAAGGATGCGATTCGCGACAGGGTCATACCAACTTGCAACCTGATAGGCGTAGGTACCATCATCCTGCTTATAGTGCCCTGCGGATGTGAGTGCGTACTCTGGACTTGTCAAATCGATACTTGTTGGGCAACCCTTCTTTGTCCACTGCGCTTTGATTTCTTCAATGCGACTATTAAGTTGCGCTTCCGTAAGTTCAATGCCGTACTTCGCATAGCCACTTTGCACAAGGCCATTGATGTTAACCATCTCGCCAGAGATAAACACATCACTACCACCGACAATGGCCGAGCCAGTCGTCCTTACTTCATCGCTTTGAACTTTGGAACCGTCAACAGTTGAGTTACCTTCGAGTGTATTAACTTCATTTTTCCAAAGGCTTTCAGGAGTGCCGCCCGTATTGGTAACGCCAGCAGAATAGCTCTGCGAGACAGAACCCGTAGCCAAAAGTCTCAGAGTACCTGAAGCTGCTACACGATTAGCCTTACTCGTCGTAGAGAGCGGTATCAAGATGTCTTTACCCGAATCAACTGTTAAGTTGCCTGCACCATTTTCCACTGTTCCCAAGATTTCGACACTTGTATCTGGGGTAAGCTCCATGGTTCCACCATTTTCCGTCTTAACCTTTACAGTGCCGCTGTACTTTGATGTGATAGTTACAGTTGGATTCTCGGCATCACTCTTGCTATTAACATTCCCAGTAAAGCCCGTCCCGCTCTTAAAGGCATCGCTCGTAACAGAGGAACCATTGAACTTCAGTTCTCCACCCTTTTCAAGGATAGCGACATCTTCAACTTTCAGAGCAAGTGACGAGTTGTTCGTAATATTGATGTGTTCTGCAGCATTTGCCGTTAGAGAGCCAGAGCCCGTAACCTTATTTGTCTTAATATCGATTGAGCCACCAGAAACCGTGATATTAGAAACCTTAATGTAATCTCGATTTGTATCTGAGGCTGAAATTTCGATTTGATCTGTGTTCTGACCCTTCTCGTCTTTGACATACGTGGCGTAACCCTCTTTAAGCATCTTCGCTTTAAGAGCTTCCATCTCCACACGATAGGCTACAAGAATCTGTCGATTCTCTACCGTAGAAGCTTTCGCGCCATATTCCTGTAAGAGAGATCGCAGTCTTTCGTAGCGACTCCAGTAGATATTGGCAAGATTCTCGTTACCCACCTCTGTCGTAGCAACCACACCACCTTCGGCCTGTGTTACCGTAGGTTCTGTAACGCCATCTACAATCTCTAATTTACTATCTGTACCCGTATTCTTTGGAATGACGTTCCCAGAAATTGTCACGTCGGCGCGTATATTCTTCCCTGCGAGAAGGTTGCCATTGAGTACTAGTTCTTCTGTGGCATGCGTGTTACTCGCTCGCTCACCCATCTTCGTAGAGGCGATACTCACAGTTCCAGCGTCTTTCGATGATGTCCACATCCAGAAACGCGCGCTTTCCTTCGTGTTGACTGTGCCATTTGTCGCAGCAAGACTAATGTTTTTCACAGCTTCAACTGTGCCATTAAGAGTCAAGCGAGATACCGTATTAAATGCATCCGTGTATTGGCTTTCAGCCCCTGGGATAAGGGCACGTGAGTAGGCGTGTGTGTAAGTTTCAAAATCGAGAACACTGTCGGTACCCTCGGCATTGCGTCCTGCGAAGAGTTTGACATTACCTTCGCCCAAAACCGATGTTCCTTCAGCAATCGTTACGCTTTCGGTGCGATTAATCGTGTTTTCTGCCTTCGCACCCGTTCCGCCTGCAAGACCACCCTGCAGGTCACCAATCGCTTCCGTGTAAATCTTATCTTCCGCGTCAGCCGTGATCGTGAGTGTTGCGTCTTTCGATAACGTCTTTACCGTTGACCCACTATCAACCGTTACAGAATTTTCTTCGGTAAACGTGTTATAAAGCTTTGCAGTAACACCATTAATGATGCCTGCACTACGGGCTCTAGAGCGCCAATTGATGTTGTTGAATTGCTCGGCACTGATTGTGAGGTCAGACAAAGAAGTAAGGTTCGTGTTCTTACCAACAGAAATCAAGGTGCGACGCGTCTGATTATTCGTAAGCACAATACCCGTGCCCGCGAAACCACCATAGACAGCAGAATTCACTGCATAGGTGTCGCTATCCTGGAATTCACTCATCTTCGTGCCGAAGTCTGTGAATGTCTTATTCCTTGCAGCGGCAGCATCGACAGTGGTGCCAGAGGTAATCACCATCTTACCTTCAGAATTTAGCGCTGCTCCATCAGCAATGGTCGTGCTCGCAGTGCCGTCCATTGTGTTGTTGACAGAAGCACCACTGCCACCGGCTAAGGTTCCCTTGGTGTTTTCTGAAGCAAGACGAATAAGGTGCAGCGTTCCAGAGGTTACATTGAGGTTACCTGTGGTTTCCTGAGACTCACCTTTATCATCCTTGTAACTCAATTTCTTAGTGGCAATCGTCCCATTAACTTGAGTTTTTGCATAGGACTTATCGTTGTGATCGACTTGAGCCGCATTGCAATTTGCTCCTGTGCCTTCGCCAAGGATTACAGCACCACCTGCACTCGTTGCTAATCCGTAGACCCACTCCATCTGATAGGAACCAATATCCGCAAGGCCAATATTGCCAGCAGTGTTATTGGTCCAAATCGTTTCTGACCCTGTTTCGTGGGTGATACTCACTTTATTTGCGCCAGAAGAGACTACACCGCCAGAACCCACGTCAGAGCGCGCTTTGTAGACAGCAAATCCAAAAGAATTCACATCTAAGTTACGCGCAGAAACCGTGTTACCACTCACGGTTGTCTTCGTCTTCATCGTGTTCTTGACATCCGCGGAGTTCACTGCAACGTTAACAATACTGCCGCCGTAACCTTGACTTAACGCAGTGATGCGAAGCGCACCCGTTGCGGACATATTGTCGCTATCGCCTTCAACGGTGCGGACCTCTCCTGTTGTGGCATTGATGGCGAGGTCTTTCTTAAGCTTAAGTTGAGAATTGGAAACGGTGACAAGAGACTGGCCACTAGCCTCAACTATCGTCTGCACGACGCCAGCGGAGATGCCGCCTGCGACAACGCCGTAGCTCTTCACATAAAGATTCGGGCGATTTAGAGAGGTAATCGTAAGGGACTCAAGTTGTGGGATTGTTGCCCCATCAACAGTCTCCTCCGTAAGCGTGATGCCATCAACGAGTACTTCCGCATTGCCGGAATCCGTAATCTTGGCCTTAGCGCCAACACCTGAGAGACCACCACCAGCACCCGCGAGAGATTCAACAGAGCGCGAACCGAAACGATCCGCAGTGACACTAAGGGCGCCACCTGCCGCGCTCACGCCACCCAAAGACCCCGTAAACGTTGTCTTCAACGTGCTTGTATCGATAATGAAACCAAGCATTGCCCCCGCCGAGATACCCGCAACGCTGATGCCGTTGGGTTTCACAGTGAGACTCGATGTATCGCGTGAGTAAACGGACTTTTCGCCTGCTCCCTTTAAGAGAGAATTCTTAACAGCAGTTTGGATATTT
>CAZHBC010000099.1:0-4693 GCA_964530715.1 uncultured Sutterella sp.
ATAAAGCAAAAGGCCATTGTGCTGCAGAGGGCCTATAGGGTGTTTTTCAAGAATCAGTCCAACGAGGCGCAAGGTGAGGGAATCGCATAGTAGTTTGGACAAATTGTTAAGTATCTATCGGACAAATTGTTAAGTTTCTTTTGGACAGATTATTAAGTTTGCAATTTAAAATCATCTAAAAAGACTTAAATTACAAAGATTTAACTATCTAAATTGAAATTAGGTTCCGACTCAAAGTGAAGGAGTTTTCCCTTCGTCGGATGGGGTAGCGTCAGTTCACTTGCGTGTAGGCAAAGACGCACTGACTTACTTTGATTGCAAAGGCCTCCGGTGCCGTAGAAAGGATCCCCTTCAATCGCTACGTCAAGACCGGCCGCGTGCGCGCAGTGCACACGAAGTTGATGTGTGCGACCTGTTTCTGGGTAGAGGTTCACTAAAGAGTGACTGCCAGAGGCTGTAACCTCGCTTTCAGTGACTTCAAAAAGAGTCCGTGAGGGTTTTCCGCCTGCGGCTTCATTTAGGACGCATTGTCGAGGGGTATCCATGGGATTTGGCATAAGGGGTAGCGAGATTTCTCCCCTCTCTTGCGAAATGCTCCCTTCTAGGCGAGCCTTGTAGCACTTTAAGACGTCTTTCCTGCGGAAGGCTTCCGATAGTTCTGAGAGGGCTCGCTCTGTTTTAGCAAAAAGAAGAAGTCCCGATGTGTCCGTATCTAAGCGGTGTACAACAAAAAGGGGACCTTTTTCTCGCTCAAGGACGGTCTTTGCATCAACTCTTTCTCGGATCCCGGGGACAGAAGCGAGCTTTGCGGGTTTGTCGACTAGAAGAATGTCGCTATCCTCAAAGAGAACGGGAATTCTGGGGTTTTCGCTTCCTTTCCAAACACCTTGTGGCTCACCGTGGGCGATGCCATGCAAAAGCCAATCGATTAGTGGCTTAGCCGCAGATCTCGGTGGCACAATAGAAAGATTGTGTCGAATTTCAACAGAGGGACTCCGCCCTACCCACCACTCATTTAGTGCAATGGGTGTGCCTTGAGCGCCATCAGAGGCAAAGCGAAGTAGAAGTTGCACCGCAGGGCTCTTTAAAGCATCTGTAAGGGCAAATCGCCAAAAGGCCTTGCGGCGTTCAATCGCCCTTCCTCCTTGCTCGAGAGGTTTTTCTGGGTAGTTTTCAAAAAGCGTTGCGATGAACGCTGCAAGTGTCGTTGATTCTCCTGCGGCGTTTCTAAGCGTGATGTTTGGGATATCAGAGGAAGCGAATGCTGGCCAAAGTAGGCTTTGAGAAGCCTCCCGCCAATGGGTAAGAAGCTCACGCCTTACGGGTTCCGTGGCGTAGGTGATTTCCTCTTTACCACCACGATTGACGATTAGAGCTCCCGCACGTCCGCAGAAATCCTCCTCGCTTTTAAAGCGCAAAACCGCCTCGCGCATTTCTTTGCAAGGCGGTTCGCTAAAAGGTGAGGGTAGGATTTTTTCTTCAGTCATTGTGGCGTGAATTTTCCTCACTAATCCTCATGGAAGGCAACTTCACGCTTCTTACGGATGGAGGGAGCCGCAACGACGACAAGTAGCAATGCCGCTGCGATGAGTAGCCCGCAGGAAATGGGACTTGTGAAGAATGTCATCGGATCTCCACGGCTCAGTAGCATTGCGCGTCGCAGATTCTCTTCCATCATGGGTCCCAATATGAACCCAAGGATAAGAGGCGCTGTCTCGCACTCAAGCTTAATGAAAAGATATCCAACTGCACCAAAGAAAATCGTAACCCACACATCCCAAACGTTGTTGTTAATGGAGAAGACCCCAATGCAGCAGAAAACAAGAATTGCCGGATAGAGCCAACGATAGGGAACCTTCAGCAACTGAATCCAAATACCAATCATCGGAAGATTAAGGATGATAAGAAAGAGGTTCCCAATCCACATCGAAACGATGAGTCCCCAGAAAAGCGATGGGTTGGAACTCATCACCTGCGGTCCTGGGACAATATCGTGAATCATCATGGCACCAATTAAGAGCGCCATAACAGCGTTTGACGGAATGCCCAAGGTCAACATTGGAATAAAGGATGTCTGAGCTCCGGCGTTATTCGCAGACTCAGGTCCCGCAACACCACGGATGTTTCCCTGACCAAAGGGTGGATTTGCTTTGGAGCCTGCAAGTTTCTTTTCCACGGTGTAACTTGCAAAGGAACTCAGCAGTGCGCCGCCACCTGGCAGTACGCCAAGAAGGGAACCAATAATCGTGCCACGTGCAATGGGAGCCGCCGAGGCTTTCAGTTCCTCACGGTTCGGTAAAACAGAACCCACGCGATTTGGAACGAGTGAGCGCTTTTCACCGAGCTCAAGGTTTTTCATAATCTCGGCAAAACCGTAAATGCCCATCGAAAGCGCAACGAAGTCGATACCTTCTTGCAACTCGCCGATACCAAAGGTAAAGCGAAGAGCCCCAGAATTGACGTCTGTTCCGATGATTCCAAGGAGAAGCCCCAAGATAATCATGCAAATGGCTTTAAGAATTGATCCCGTGGCAAGAACGATTGCGCCCACGAGACCTAAAACCATGAGGCTAAAGTATTCCGCAGGGCCAAACTCAAAGGCAATGGCAATCAAAGGGGGCGCAAAAGCTGCAATCAGTAGCGTTGCAAAGCACCCAGCGATAAAAGAGCCAATTGCGCAGATACCGAGCGCTGCTCCCGCTCGGCCTCTCTTTGCCATACGGTGTCCATCAATACAGGTTACGACCGCAGCGGCCTCTCCAGGAATATTGACAAGAATGGCTGTTGTCGAACCACCGTACTGGGCTCCGTAGTAAATGCCCGCAAGCATAATAAGAGCCGCTGATGGGTCTAGGGCGTAGGTTGCAGGAAGCAACATTGCCACCGCCGCAACAGGGCCCATCCCAGGCAAAACACCGATGAGAGTGCCAATTGTGACGCCGACAAGGCAGTAGAAAAGATTTTGTATCGAGACAGCAGCCTGCAGTCCAATGAGAAGATTGTTAAATAAGTCCATCGTCCACTCCTTACTGATAGAAGAAGGACGGCCAGACTGGAACAATCATGCCAATTCCATAGACAAATGCGGCCCAGGCGATAAAGTCGAGCACAACAATTAGAGCGAGCGTTTCTTTAAAGAAAAGCTTTCTTTCTGCAAGTAGAGAAATGACAATCATGACTGCCAGCGAGAGCATGAGCCCCAAGGGTTGCAGTAGGAGCGTAAAAACAAAAACCGCTCCAAGAATCCAGCCAAGAATGTCCCAATGGAATTTATCAACCTTTCCGTCGTTATTCACCGGTTGCACCAGCAGTCCCAAAAGGGCGATGTAAAGCCCTAAGAGAACCAACATGCCACCGAGAAGTGTTGGGAAGTAAGCGGGCCCCATGCGAGCCGCTGTGCCCATTTCGTTTTCTTGCGCAAAAACAATAAAAAAGACTCCTAGGAAGGCAAACATAATGCCAGCCCAAAAGTCCTTTGCGTTTCTGATTGACATGAAAATCTAACGCTTTATAAATAGCTTCCAAGATAAAGGGATGTCTCTTAAGAGAATTAAGAGACGCCCCTTTTATTCCTTAGGAGTAGTTGTGATTAATCGACGCGAGCACCCGAGACTTCAACGACGTTCTTGTACTTGACGAGTTCAGTCTTAATTAAGTCTGTGAATTCGTCAGGTGTGCAAGGAGAAGCCTCACCACCAAGCTTAGAGATGCGACGCTTGAGATCCTCGCTCTTCAAGGCCTTTGTGATGGCCGTGTTAAGGCGATTCAAGACTGCATCTGGCGTCTTAGCAGGAACGAAAAGTCCATACCAAGTCGAGATGTTAAAGCCAGGGACTCCGCATTCGACCATTGTCGGAACATTGGGAAGAGCCTTCGCACGCACCGGTGTTGTGACAGCCAAGGGGATGAGTTTTCCAGCGAGAATGTTCGCATTGGCGCTTGCAAGGTTATCGAAGATTAAGTCTGTCTTTCCAGAAAGAACGGAGAGCTGAGCTGCGGCTGCGCCCTTAAAGGGAATGTGGACCATATCAATCTGAGAAGAGGCCTTGAGGAGTTCGCCCGCCATGTGGCCGCCAGAACCATTGCCACCCGAGGCGTAGTTGAGTTTCCCAGGGTTCTTCTTGCAGTAGGCGATGAGGTCTGCGACGCTCTTAATGCCTGTCTTGTCACGGAACTCCGGTGTGATAACCAAGACATTTGGCACATGCGCAATAAGCGTTACCGGACGGAAATCCTTAATTGGATCGTAAGGCAACTTTTTAAAGAGATTCGGGTTAATGGCGTGTGTTGCCACGGCACCAACGCAAAGCGTCATGCCATCGGGTTTCTGCTGCGCCAAATAGGAGACACCGATATTGCCACCAGCACCCGGTTTGTTTTCAACGATAACGTTGCCCAAGTCGTTTTTGACAGACTCTGCGATAGCGCGCGCTGAGACATCAAGAGGGCCGCCTGGAGAATAGGGTACGATGATTCGGATGGGTTTGTTGCCAGTTCCAGTCTGAGCTAAAGATACGGATGGAACACTGAGAACAGCACAAAGGCTGATTGCGCCAGCAATAAGGGCGCGACGATTCAATAAGGTAGCCACTTCATCTTCCTTTAAGTAACTGCATCTACCCCTCGCAGTGGGCGCGATTGGCTCGATGTTTCTGATTGTTGGAAAAACTGTCGTCCATTGTATCCTAGGAAA
>CAZHBC010000100.1:0-4685 GCA_964530715.1 uncultured Sutterella sp.
TTTTCATTTAAAAAAGTAGCTTTCCACCATAGGAGACCAGAGCCATGTTATTTTGGTTAGGGCTTGCCATTGTTATTGCGACACTTGTCGGAATCATCAAGAAGTATGACGCTAAGACTTGTCTGTTGCTTGCTGGTGTTGCAATGTGTGCTCTAGCGGGACATCCGCTCGCAGCAATCAATGCTTTCACAAAGATGCTCACCAATAGCTTTCTTGTTCCAGTTATTGCGTGTTCCATGGGCTTTGCCTGCATCATTACGCTTACAGAGTGCGATAAGCACTTTTCTTACTTCGCGTTACGCTATCTACTCAAAGTCAAACTGCTTCTTGTGCCAATGTCGGTACTCTTGATTTGGCTTTTCTCAAATGCGATTAATTCCCCAGCGGGCCTAGCAGCTGCGGTCGCTCCGATTATCGTTCCCGTTTTAATGCGAGCAGGGATTCCTCCTGCGATGGCAGCGGCCACAGTTCTCCTTGGAACTTGGGGTGAATTCACAAGCGTCTCCTCAGGGCTTGCTGCCGTGGTGGGTTCCTATTCAGGTCACGATGTTCCAACGCTTGTCCTTAAGGCCCTGCCCGCTTCTCTCGCAGGCCTTGTCGTCACACTTGTTGTCATCACACTTACAGCCATTTGGAAAAAAGAACTCTATAACGGAGAAGGTGTTTCAAAAGACGCTCAGAGTGCGGCCGATGTGGTCATGGCTGAGGTTCGTGCTTTTAAGGTAAATTACCTTAAGGCCTTGATGCCAGTATTACCCATCATCATTTTGATTATGGGTACCGAGCAGGTCGGTTGGATCTATAAGTTCTCTGTTCCGCAAGCCATGTTGATGTGTTCGGCTTTGACCCTCCTTGTCACTTGGAAGAGTCCCTTTGAAGCTGTGAATGAATTTTGTCAAGGGATGGGAAGCGGCTTCGCTTCTATCGTTGCCCTCATCGCCGCTGCGGGTGTCTTTACCGCTGGTATGACGGAAGTGGGGCTCATTAGTTCTCTAATTGATGCGATGAAGAATTCCGTTGACCTTGCGAAGATTTCTGCCTCCTGGGCTACATTCCTCTTGGCAGCCCTTTCGGGTTCTGGCGACGCGGCAACTCTTGCCTTTAACACGGCGATTACGCCACACGCAGCATCCTTTGGTCTTGATAGCGATCTTGTTGGTATGACTGCCTACT
This sequence comes from uncultured Sutterella sp., assembly GCA_964530715.1. Taxonomy (GTDB): domain Bacteria; phylum Pseudomonadota; class Gammaproteobacteria; order Burkholderiales; family Burkholderiaceae_F; genus Duodenibacillus. The sequence continues at coordinate 1,174 of CAZHBC010000100.1, forward strand.
TGGGTGCGGCTCTCGGTCGCACGCTCTCGCCCGTGGCTGGTGTCACTCTTATCTGCGCGGGTATCGCGAAGGTCGACCCCTTGGAACTCGTTAAGCGCACGGCGCCTGCTTGCCTTGCAACGAACCTCATGGCAATGATTGTTATGAGTTACATCTTGCAGTAAAGAGAACAGTTTTTCTAGAAAAGAGAGCGGTTTATGAACACAGTGCAAACAACTTCTAAACCTCTTACCACGGTTCGAGAAATTCTCGAGCCGCGTATTCGGGCCGCTGGCGGCTGGGTCAATGCCCATGTACATGCAGACAGAGCCTACACAATCTCCCCAGAGATGCTTCGTATCTCGCAGACTTGCACCTTGCAAGAAAAGTGGGATGCCATTGATCAATTCAAGCGAGAATCAACGGAAGTGGATTACTACGACCGTTTTTCTCGCTTCTTTGAAGAGATGATTAAGCAAGGCTGCACAGCTTGCGGTAGTTACGTCGATATCGATCCCATCGTTGAAGAACGTGCTATCCAGGGAGGAATGCGTGCTCGAGAGCGGTTTGCAGGGGATATCACAGTAAAGTTCATCAATCAGGCCATCAAGGGCGTGATTGCCCCCGAGGCACGTCACTGGTTTGATGTGGCAGCCTCTTTGGTTGACATTATCGGCGGTATCCCAATGCGTGATGAAATCGATCACGGCAAGGGTTTTGAAGCGATAAACGTGTTACTCGGAACTGCCAAAGAGCAGGGGAAACTCGTCCAATTGCACATTGATCAGTTTGACACGATTACCGAAGCAGAAACGGAGCTTCTCTGCACGATGACACGGCAGACTGGCATGGTGAATCGAGTTTCCGCAGTGCACTGCATCTCAGTTGCTGCACATACGCTTCACTATCGAGAACGCGTATACGCGGATATGAAGGAGTCAGGCCTGATGGCGGTCTGCTGCCCGACATCTTGGCTTGACACGCGCCGCTCAGAGCAGTTGACGCCTCGACACAATGCGATTACGCCTGTCGATGAGATGATTAAAGCCGGTGTCACCGTTGCCCTCGGTACAGATAACGTGAGTGATGCTGTGCTACCTTGGTCGCATGGAGATATGTGGACAGAACTTCGTATCCTTGCAACGGCTTGCCACATCAATGACTTTGATGCCTTGGTCGATATCGCGACAGTCAATGGCCGTAAGGTATTGGGAATCTAAAAGGGGAGAAGCAAAAATGGATAGAAAATTTCCTCCGAGTTCTCCAGGGTTTTACGCATCAGCACTCGTTGAAGAAAAGATTGTTAATACGCCTGGGGCCCTGGTGTTTGATTTGGACAATCCAAGGCGACTCCCTTCTGGGCTTGTAACGCCAGTCTTCTTTGATAATCGCCCTTTCATTTTAGACACGGAAGATTGGCGAGACCTCATTGATGCCATGCTTTGCACGGCAGATGAGTGTCGGATGAAGCCAGAGTTCCTTGTTGCGGTGGATTCTCTCAGTACTATTCTTGCTTCTGCGGTTGGATACCGCATGGGAGTGTCAGTTTTTGCAATTGAATCTCTAAAAAAAGCCCCACTCGCAGGTATTGAAGGGCGTTTTATTCGGGGGAAAGCGGGTCTACTCATTGCGAACCACATTTCAATGGGGGAGGCAAGCATAAAGGCTGCAACGGCCGTTCGTCGCTTGGGCGGGAAAGTGGATGCCGTCCTTGCACCCACGGGATTTGATTTGCCAATCACAGAAAAGAGACTAAAAGCAGAGGGCCTCTACGGGCAGACTGTTGTGAACTTTCAGTCGTTAATCGACTTCTGCTACGACGTCGATATCGTGAGCGAATATGACAAGGGTGAAATCGAGGAATGGGTTAAGAAACCAACTATCGAGAAAAGGGGCAAGTGAGATTTGTAACCTTTTTTGATAGAGGAAGTTCTTCTTTAAGGGAAGAACTTCCAAAGAGGTTTAACCTGCTTCTTTAACGGGGATCTGAAATAAATCGAGAGCCAAACATCTCGATATCGCGTGTGGAAAGCTTAAGTTTTTTGGCTGAGGCTTTCCAATTTCTCATTGCATTGAGAACGCCACGGATAATCTCGTCGGCCTTATCTTGCGTGAGCATATAGCCTTTTGCACTTTCCCGAAGTACCTCCATATCGGAGATGTCCGTTTGGCCGTTAATCAATAAGCTTTGATGTCTATTAAGCGTCGGGTTCATGTCATAGGCAGGAGACAGGGTCCAACCTTTTGTCGTTAGAAGAAAGCCGTGATTTCTAAAATGGTCGTCTGTGTTACCGATTGCGATGTTAAAGGCCACACGTCTAAAAAGTTCTTCAAGGTTTTCTTCAACGCAGGCGGAGTTTTCAAGAATTGCATCGACAATATCTAAGTAGCCGTGGCCTGTTAAAGCGCCATCGCCATCTTTTAAACCGAGAAGTGTCATAGAAGAGGCGAAATGGATTCTCTTTTTGCAATTGCGATCGAAACGCTTCACAAGAAAAATATGGTGTTTGCTGTCGATTTCGAGTAGCTTCGACTCTGAAACGGCAATTCCCGCTACTCGTGCCATTCTGTAGGCAAATTCTTCCCAGGCTCCAAGGTCGTATGTGTCATTGACAGAGGGAAATTTCGCAATCCATAGATTTCCCTCTGTGTCGACAACAGTAGCTTTAGGACGAGCACCGCCTAAAGAGGAGCCTGGTTCGAGCAATTGACGCAACCATTTTTCTTTTGGAAGCGTGTTCTTGAGTTCACTTTTTTCGATTTCCGTTACTGCGTGAGCAAGTTCTCGCAAGCTTGTAAGTGGCGGAATGGCAAGAGAGGCGTCTTCGTTCAAGAAAGAGCCGTCGGGACAGTATCTAAAACGAAGTGCACCAATTCGTGAAAAATCATCGATTCCGCTAAGTTGATCTAACGCAGTCAAAGTTCGGGGCTGTCGATTTTCTTTTTTTGCCTCAAATTCTTCGCGGCGCATTAATAGTAGACGCCCCCACCGGTCAGGCAAGACATCAGAGAAGAGACCAAAGATTTCTTTGTCACCCAAAAGATACTGACGGCCAGTAAGGGGATCTAAATCCGCAGAGAGACGTAAATTTGGGTGATGTTTGAGCCACTCGTAATCGAATTCAAAAGCGTATTTTTCGGTGCCGCGTAAACGCTCGCAGTAAAGCCTCCCAACCAAAGTTGGCTTTTCTGTCCAATCGCAGTCCAAGTAGACAAAAAGATTTTGAGAAGCAGTTGTCATAGCACTCACTTTGAAGAAGCCCTTTTCCTAAGCTTCAAATCCTGTAGGTCTCGCCCTAATTTGTCGTCTCGAGCAATAAGGTCGATATCGTCAGTAAGTTGCAGGGCATTAAGAACTCGTAAGTAAGCTCCCATCGAAACAGTGGGGTCACCTTTCTCGACTTTGCCAGCCGTTGCGCGAGAGCATTGCGCACGGTCGGCGACAAGTTCTAGCGATAGATTTCTGCGAAGGCGAGCCATTCGAATTTGTTCTCCGACAGCATGAAGCTTCGCAGTAAGCTTTCTTGTTAGTA
>CAZHBC010000101.1:0-4655 GCA_964530715.1 uncultured Sutterella sp.
TCCGTAATGGGATTTGGCAGGGGTAGTAGGATTCGAACCTACGAGTGGCGGATTCAGAATCCGCTGCCTTAGACCAGACTTGGCTATACCCCAGTCCCTGGTGCGGTCGGAGAGACTCGAACTCTCATGACTCTCGCCACAGCCACCTCAAGGCTGCGCGTCTACCAATTTCGCCACGACCGCATATCGGATTTTCAGCTTCTTTCGCAAGGCGTACCCTGCAAAAGAAGGGAGCATTCTAGCGCGGGATTTGGTTCGTTTGCAAGTCGCCAGCGGCACCTTCCGCACCGGTCGTTGTCTGCTCAACATTGACCGTTCCAAGAACACCTGCTGCGTTCTGACGTGCATTCTTCTGATAAGCACCAGAACCAACAGTAATGGCAAGCGTAGCGCAGAAGAAAATCGTCGCAGCCGCTGCTGTCGAGCGCGAAAGGAAGTTCGCAGAACCAGAGGCTCCGAAAACCGAACCCGAAGCACCTGACCCAAAGGCAGCTCCCAAATCTGCACCCTTACCATGTTGCAGGAGTACTAGAACGATAACGGCGACGGCAGAGATAATCTGCACGACGACCGCAATGCTCATAATCATTTGCATTTCTTATTTTCCTTCTTTGATTTACACCGCTGCGGCGCAAATCTTGTAAAAATCATCGGCCTTAAGAGCAGCGCCTCCAATCAAGCCACCATCAATGTCAGGCTGGCTGAAGAGTTCCGCCGCATTCGCAGGCTTAACAGAACCGCCGTAAAGGATGCGAATCTTATCAGCAACTTCAGCATCTGTCTTCGCAATGAAGGCACGAATTGCTGCGTGTACCTCTTGAGCCTGTGCAGGTGTTGCAGTTTTACCCGTACCAATGGCCCAAACCGGTTCGTAGGCAAGAACACCTGTAAGGAGAGCCTTCGCTCCCACTGCATCCATCACAGCCTTAACCTGGCGTTCGACAACTTCGATTGTCTTTCCGGCTTCGCGCTCAGCAAGTGTTTCACCGATGCAAACGATGGGCTTTAAACCCTTTTCAATGGCTGCCTTTGTCTTTGCGGCAACGCGAGCATCCGTGTCGCCGAAATACGTACGACGCTCAGAGTGACCCGTGAGAACCCAGCCAGCACCAATATCAACAAGCATAGAAGCGGCTGTTTCCCCTGTGTAGGCACCGTGATCGTACTCACTGACGTCTTCACCACCGAAACCGACAACGGTTCCCTTAAAGCCAGCAGCAAGTTGCGAAAGATAGATGGCAGGAGCGCAAACAACGACCTCAGCCGTGAGCGAGCCGACGCGCGGCAAGAACGATTCAATCCAAGCGGCATTTGCAGCCTTGGAACCATTCATTTTCCAGTTGGCAGCAACGAGAAGTTGACGAGACATTTTTCTTTTCCTTAAGAAGTTTAGGTTTATTTTTCGGTTTTTATATTTTTGCCCCGCAATACTTGCTAGGTAGACGGAGTCTCTACCTAGCAAAGTTTGCGAACTAAGTATTTTACTTATTTATTAGCCGTTATTCCTCACGGATGTCGCCCTCGGGCTCTTTTGCCTGGTGCGATTCATCCTTTAAGAGTGCCTTCATAGAAAGGCGCACACGGCCCTTTTCATCGGCTTCGATAACCTTCACGCGAACGACCTGACCTTCCTTGAGGTAGTCGCTTACCTGATTGACGCGTTCGCGAGCAATCTGGCTAATGTGAAGGAGACCATCTTTACCAGGCAAGAGTTGCACGATGGCACCAAAGTCCATTAAGCGTGTAACGGTACCCTCGTAGATCTGACCGACTTCAATCTCCGCGGTGATATCTTCAATCTTCTTACGAGCGGCCTTAAGCTTTTCTACGTCGCTCGAAGCAATCGTGACTGTGCCGTCGTCTTCGATGTTGATTTCGCAACCCGTCTCTTCAACGAGTGCGCGGATTGTGGCACCACCCTTACCGATAACGTCGCGGATCTTTTCGGCGTTAATCTTGAAGGTTTCAAGGCGAGGAGCCCAGTTAGAGAGCTCTTTAGCGCCGCCACCGGCCATCTCATGCATCTTGCTTAAGATGTGCATACGGCCTTCATGGGCCTGTGCAAGAGCAGCCTGCATGATTTCTACCGTGATACCTTCAATCTTGATATCCATCTGAAGGGCTGTAACGCCGTTCTCCGTGCCAGCGACCTTGAAGTCCATATCACCCAAGTGGTCTTCATCGCCTAAGATATCCGTCAGCACTGCGAAACGGTTTCCTTCCTTAATAAGGCCCATTGCAACACCAGCAACGTAGTCCTTAAGAGGAACGCCTGCATCCAAAAGCGAGAGGCAACCGCCGCAGACGCTAGCCATGGAGCTCGAACCATTGGACTCACAGATTTCGCTTACGACACGAATCGAATACGGGAATTCCTCTTCACTCGGAATCACAGCCTTAAGAGCACGCTTAGCGAGGCGTCCGTGACCAATTTCACGGCGCTTGGGGCTACCGACACGGCCCGTTTCGCCCGTGGCAAAGGGTGGCATGTTGTAGTGAAGGATAAAGCGCTCGCGGGTCTCACCCATAATGGAATCGACGATTTGTTCGTCCTGTTTCGTGCCAAGGGTTGTAAGAACCAAGGCCTGCGTTTCACCACGTGTGAAAAGAGCGGAACCGTGTGTACGCGGCAAGACACCTTGACGGATTTCAATCGGGCGCACTGTGCGTGTGTCACGGCCGTCAATACGGGGTTTACCTTCGAGAATGTTCGAGCGAACGATATGGGCTTCCGTTTCAAAAAGGATGCCATTGACTTCATTCATATCGGGAACTTCCGTTCCAGCGGCTTCTGCTTCTTCCGTAAGGGTCTTTTCAACGAGTTCATAGACCGTGCGAAGCTTCTCATTGCGAGCCTGCTTTTCGCGGATTGTGTAGGCCTCTGCTAGGCCTGCGTCAGCAATCTCATGCACGCGGGAAATGAGCGCCTCATTGGGAGCAGGCGGCTGCCAATCCCAGGCGGGCTTACCGGCTTCTGCAACGAGTTCATGAATAGCGTTAATGACAACCTGCTGCTGTTCATGACCAAAGACCACAGCGCCCAACATCGTTTCTTCCGAGAGGCGATCAGCTTCAGACTCGACCATCAAAACGGCACGCTCGGTACCAGAAACCACGAGGTCGAGTTTGCTCTCGGGCATTTGGCTCACTTTCGGGCAGCAAACATACTCGCCATTGATATAGCCAACGCGGCAAGCACCAATCGGGCCCTTAAAGGGGATACCAGAAACCATCAAAGCAGCAGAAGCACCAATCATCGAGGGGATGTCGGGATCAACTTCTGGGTCAACGGAAACCACGTGAATAATCACTTGGACTTCGTTAAAGAATCCATCGGGGAAAAGCGGACGAATCGGGCGATCAATCAAACGGCTTGTGAGTGTTTCTTTCTCGCTCGGACGCCCTTCACGCTTAAAGAAGCCACCGGGGAACTTCCCTGCTGCATAGGTCTTTTCAATGTAGTCGACTGTGAGCGGGAAAAAGTCCTGGCCGGGCTTCGTTTCCTTCTTTGCAACAACGGTTGCGAGAACAACCGTATCGTCCATCTGACAGAGTACGGCACCTGTCGCTTGACGGGCGATTTCGCCTGTCGTGAGCGTTACATCATGATCACCAAATCGGAAAGACTTGGAGACTTTATTAAACATTGTCATGCGTATATCTTCCTAATTGTTAGCAGAAGAGCTCGCACTGATTTTTGTTTCCTTTTGCGCCCTTCCTTCTAGGACGGCACGCTGCGGCGTCGTTGTTCTTTTTTACCACAACTTAGAAAAACACCGAAGTCGCAACGCGCGAAAACCACCCAGAAAAGACCCTAAGAAACTAATAAAAGCGCGAGCAAATCACGTATAAAAAATACCATTGCGGCCGCTACTGAGGCGGCCGCGATGGGACTGAATTACTTACGAAGTTTCAGTTCGTCGATCAATTTGCGATAAGCCGGCAAGTTTGTACGCTTGAGGTAATCCAAAAGCTTACGACGGCGGCTAACCATCTTCAGAAGACCACGACGGGAGTGATGATCCTTGACGTTGACCTTGAAGTGATCAGTAAGACCGTTAATACGGGCTGTGAGAAGTGCAATCTGCACCTCGGGAGATCCCGTGTCGCCTGCGGCACGTTGAAATTTAGCGACAATCTGACTCTTTTCGATTGTTGACATATCAAACCTTTCAGAAAAAAGGGGTTAACACAAGCGGCACAGGTGTCGAACCGCCCGTGCCGTGATTCAGAAACCGCCATTTTAGAGAAAAAGCGAAGAAAATCAAATCGGATGGAATCTCGAACTCTGGAGAAATTGAGGAGAGTGCCAAAATCACGTTGGCGTAACTACCTATCAACTCTCTGGCTCACGGATTTCAAGTCCCTCTTTTATCGCGGCTTCCAACCAGGCCTTCTTGGCATCCAAAGCATTTGCAACTGCTGACGCAACTGTTTCTCCGCAGGTAATACATCCTGGAAGTTCTGGAAAGGAAACAACGAAACCTCCCTCGTCCTTATCCTCCGTAATCTCCATACGATAATTCATTCTTAAATAATTATTGAGCGTTTTTTTCACTTTAATTCTCCCCTATCCCCAGTCCGCTTTTGGCAGTCTAAGACTTCTTTTGTGCGCTACGGAATGCCCACAGGGAAACAAAAACACCTGCAATTAG
>CAZHBC010000102.1:0-1669 GCA_964530715.1 uncultured Sutterella sp.
CAAAAGCATCACGCGTAAAGAGGAACTGAAAACAATTTTTTTAGTTGTCGTATCTAGCGTTCCTGTACCAAACGATACCGTTGCTTAGGACTGTTTTTTGCCTCGAGTGCTTTAACGAGTCCTTCCTCGATAAGTGTGAGAACATACTTTCTCACAGTAACAGAGCTAAGTCCTGTTGCTTTACACATTTCCCATATAGACATACTTTCTTTCAGAGAAAGAAGACCAAGAATTTCCTTGCGAGTGTCCCTCTGTTTTCTCTTCGTGGGTTGTTTTTCTTGGGCGATTCTTTCGAAGATGATTCGGAAGTACGTGTTGTTGCTTTCGATCCGTACAGATCCTTTTTGTGCCCTATCAAACGCTAAGCGGATGGTTTTAAGTCCCGATCCTCGATTCTCAACGACAAATGTGTCATCTGGTAGTGCCGTTGCTTCAAGAATCTGAGAGAGGAACTCATTGCGCGTAGAAGAAATCCCTGCATTCAATAGTTCATCAACATCTGCCGCTCCATAGAGACCGCCAGGATTCATGATTTCCAAGCAATCCGAGTACATGTTAAGTTGTACCTGAGTTGAACATCCCTGGGGCGAATAGTCTCTGTGTTGTAAAGCGTTGGCTATCGCTTCGCGCACAGCAATTAAGGGGTAATCAGGAATTTCATAACGCAGGGCATCCTTAATGAGAGCCCCTGTGTGCATATTCTTTCGCACAAAATTAACGGCCTCAACAATCATGTTGGGTATGGGGCCAATTAGTTTTGCTGTATCGAGATAGCGTCTTTGGATAAAGTCTTCTGGCTCAGTGCCAAGTTGCTCTTTAGCAGAGGCATAACACGTACAGGTTACACAAAGCCTTGGAAAGTATTCCTGCGGGAAGTTTCCAAAAACGAGGAGGCCAGCGAGGGTTGGCCTAAGGATGCCGTTTGCTTTTTGCAAAACGCGCATTTGTAGGAGAACCTGTTCATCGGAAAAGTTAGCAAGCCCACGTGGGGACAGGAACCTTTGACGTTTGATGAATTGCTTTAGTGCGTCTTGATTTAAGTCGGATTGAGAGGCTTCTTCTAGGGGGCGAATATCGTGTTTTGGTTGCATTCGTTGTTCGAGCATGCGACTGACTTCATATTCGGTAAGTTTTCTGTCGCCATCGCCTGTTCGAATGAATGAGCCATCGTAAACCCCACGTTCTGTTACATAACAGGGTCTTTCGTATATCGCTAAAGGCACGATGATGATGACGACAATTTTTGCGCCTTCAAAATCAAGCATGTGAACCTGTGGCCGCACAACGGGCGTTAACCTGTCGCCGTAGTGCAGCATGTCAGAGTAAATGGCATCTGCATTAAATTTAGGTGCAGGGCGAAAGCCTTTGTCTTCAGAAAGGCCAAGGATGACGGTGCCCCCCTCTCCGTTAGAAAACGCCGAGAATGTTTCTGCAAGGCTCCTTGGCGTTCCTCCTTGAGCTGATTTGACTTCGCAATACTGATTGTCTCGGCCAGTCTTTCGCATCAAGGCGATTTGCTCGATGATTTTTTCTTGTAATGAATCTGTCATAGGACTCTGTAAGTAACTTAGAAAGTTTCTAAGTAAATTATAGAGTAAAACGATAAATTTATAGAGTATTTTGCTATTTTTATAGAGTAAAAGTAGAAATTTATAGAGTAAAAGTGGAA
>CAZHBC010000102.1:1769-4626 GCA_964530715.1 uncultured Sutterella sp.
GAAATTTATAGAGTAAAAGTGGAATTTATAGAGTTGATAGGTCTTCTATCGAAGTTAAGTCCGGTAACGAATACCTTGTTGAAAGCAACGTTGAGAGAGGATTATCGAACCTAGTTGTCGGGCTATTGCAAAGATTGGCCGCAGCTTTAGATTCTGAATTAAAGGTAGCGCTTGCCCAAATCTAGAGATTTTTTAAAGAAAAGGCCCGAGTGAAATTAACCACTCAGGCCCGTGAATCTTGTGCCCCAAGCCTACACAGCAAGACAAACTATAACCAATTGATAATTAAAGGAATCTAAACGAGCACGTAAAGTTGGGGTACTGAGATTTAGAACCCGTTATTCTTTTTCAAGCATGCCAAGCCAGGAAAAAGCGACTGTCTCTTCAGCGATGGATAGGGCTGTTGATAGTATTAGTTTTGCTTATCGACGGAATCATTTTGAGTAAATGAAATTGAATTGTCTTCCGTTTGATTTGAAAATTAGCGTCCTAACTTTATGACGTAAGGAGAAATCCAGTGACAGCGCGCGTGATTAAAAAAAACGAGTACGTGGTTCACGGGTGGTCTGGAGGTACGACATCCGAGATTTTCTGTTTTCCGCCCTCGAGTTCTTGGGAACGCAAAGATTTTGAAATCCGCATCTCTTCGGCAGATTGCCGTCTTGACGGCGCGCCTTATTCTGATTTCACAGGTTACACCCGTCACATCACCCCGTTGAAAGGTCGTATGCACATGGTCCACGAAGGCCATCACTCTGTGCAGCTCGAACCCTATGACGTCGATATCTTTGACGGCAGTTGGCAAACGCACCACACGGGATTAGCGATTGATTTCAATCTTTTACATACCGAGAATTGGAACGGCAAGATGTATGCTGTTGGTGCTCATGACTCGGTTATAGTCGCAGCCAACACGATTGCCGGTTTTTACGCAGTCTGTGATCTCAATGTGACAGTCAATCAAGACGACTTCTGCGTTAAAGAAGGTGATTTTTTACTTTTGGAACCGACGGCGCAAGCCCAGGCCGTACATTTAAAAGCTCAGACCCAAGGAACGTGTGCCATGGGTGTTGAAGTTTCCCGTAAGGAGAAAATATCCACGGTGTTGCATCAAATGCCTGTCAATCAGTTCTGTGCAGTCACTGCTTCCGATGCTCCCGCACCTGGTGGCGGTAGCGTCTCTGCGCTTTGCGGCGCTTTGGCTGCATCGCTCTCTAGCATGGTCGGTAATCTTACAATCGGTCGTAAAGGCTACGAAGAACATGAAGAAGCGATGCAACAAGCTGTCGCCGAGCTTGAAAAAATCCGTGAACGCTTATTGAGAGCGATTGATGAAGACTCGACGAGCTTTAACGAATTCATGGCAGCGCTCAAGATGCCCAAGGTAACAGAGGAAGAAAAGGCGCATCGCAAAGCCGCGATGCAAGCAGGCTTAAAGAAGGCTAGCTCGGTTCCCCTTGCGGTTGCTCGTGAGTCAGTCAAAATATTCGCCTATGCTCAATTAATGCTCGAGTCTGGCAATCCGAATGCTCTTACCGACGCGATGGTCAGCACCTTGGCGGCTCGTACCGCCACGCTCGGCGCGCTTTTGAATGTCCGCATAAACTTGGGTTCAATCAAAGATGCCGAGTTCGTAAAAACAACTTTACGTGAGGTTGAGTCTATAGAGGCAGAAGCCAATCACGCTGAATCGAAATTGTTGCAAAAAGGTTATTCCCTTTTGAACAAATAACTATTTATTTGAGGAGTATTTACCATGGCCAAGATTGTCGAATTCATTCCCAATTTCTCTGAAGGTCGTCGTCAAGAAGTGATTGATGCAATCAGTGAAGCTGCCCGCTCTGTCGAAGGCGCCAAACTCATCAATGTCAACGTTGAACCTTCTTATAACCGTTGCGTGCATACGGTTGTCGGCGAACCCGAAGCCGTTTTGGAAGCGGGTTTCCGCATGTGCAAAAAGGCCGTCGAATTAATCGATATGCGCACGCACAAGGGTGAACACCCGCGTATCGGTGCAATCGACGCTTCTCCGTTCGTGCCGGTCGAAGGCATCACGCCAGAAGAATGTGTAGAGCTCTGCAACCGTTTAGGCAAGCGCGTTGCCGACGAATTAGGTGTTCCAGTCTATCTCTATGAAAAGGCTGCTAAAAAGCCCGAACGTGTGAAACTTCAAAACATCCGCCATCCAGAATACGAAGGCCTTTGCAAATTGATTAATGAACCCGAATGGGCTCCGGATTTCGGCGAAGCCAAGATGCACCCCACGGCCGGTGCCATGCCTTTGGGCGTTCGTAGCCCAATGGTCGCTTTCAACATCTCCTTGAATACACCTGACGTTGCTATCGCCAAACACATTGCTCAATCGTTCCGCGAAGCCAAGGGCGGTTACGCCGAAGCTCGTGCAATCGGCGTGTATTTGCAAGACCGCAAAATCTGTCAGGTCAGTTGCATGATCAATCCCGAGATTGTTCCGCTTTATCGCATCATCGAAATGGTTCGTTCCGAAGCTCGCCGTTACGGTTTATCCATCATCGGCACGGATATCTGTGGCATGGTCGGCCGTAATGCGTTGATGGATTGTCTTGAGTACTATATGCAACTTGAAAACTTCGACCGCAAGGCCCAAGTGTTGGAAGAACAACTCTAATCTGCTGGTTGAATTGCGCCATTAAAAGAACCCTAGTCGCAAACGCGGCTGGGGTTTAACTTTAACTTCACACTAGCAAGGGGCTAGGGCGTGAATGAAGGAAAAAAAGTTTGCGATAGTACCCCTAAAATTTTTGGGAATCCTTAATAAACATAAAAAGGCCCGAGTGAAATTAACCACTCAGGCCCGTGAATCTGGTGCCCCAAGTCT
>CAZHBC010000103.1:0-2991 GCA_964530715.1 uncultured Sutterella sp.
TTTCATCGGCAAGCCACGTTCTCTCAGAAGTCTCGAATCAAACATAATTTAGATTCTGATAATTTGGATTATGTAAATTTTCTAAAGCAGGGGTTCTTCAACGCCCTTTTGGTTATTTTTTAAAAAATCTCGTAACATCAAACCCCAAGGGTTCTTGACGGCGTTTTTGTTTTTTTCTTGGAAAGATGGGGTGGCTATGCTTTCTTTATCACATCTCAAAACTTTTTTAACTGCGGTTCGTTTTAGAAGTTTTACGCGTGCGGCTGTGGAACTTGCCTTAACGCAACCTGCCGTAAGTGCCCATGTTGCTTTACTTGAACAAGAATTTGGTTGCGCACTTTTTAACCGTACAGGACGTCGTGTTGTTCTCACAGATGCGGGACGGGCTCTTGAAAAAGGCGCTAAAGATATCTTTGAACGCATTGAATCTGTTCGTAGCGAAATCGATGACTTGGGACACATGAAAGGGGGCACGATTAGCATTGGCGCCTCTCGCATCATTGGCGTTTATATGTTGCCGCGTGTTCTGATGCATTTTCGCGATCACTATCCCGATGTTGAAATGAAAATTTCAATTCATTCTGCGCACACCATTAAGTTACAGGTTGAAGACAACGCTTTTGACCTCGGAATCGTGGGAGAAGGTGGCACGATTGACTCTGAAAATATTGGGGTTACAACAATTGGTGAAGACCACCTTGTCGTTGTTGTCCCCTGCACACACCCATTCGCTAAAAGAGAGTCTCTTACTGTTGCAGATATTCGCAATGAGACATTCATCATGTCTGGTAGGCTCACCGCCTCGCAACAAAGCCTTAAAGCGCAGTTGACAGACATTGGGTTAACTTTTAAGAGTCCGCTTACGATTGACGACGCGGGGGCAATTAAACGTGCGGTATTGCAGGGCGCGGGTTTAGCGATTCTCTCTCGCTCGGTTGTTGCGCAAGAGGTCCTCGAGGGAAAGCTTGCAGCGCTCGAATTGTCTGACTACCCCCTGCGTCGCAAGATCTTGCTACTTTGGAGAAAAGATAGACGTTTTTCCAAGAACGCGGAGGCGTTTATGAAGTTTGTTCGAGAAGCTTTTGCAGAGGAAAACGAAGTTCATCGATAAAAATTTCTGATGCAATGAATCAGAATTCTCCACTTTTTGCGCCTCTTGGAACTCCTAAATTTGTGGGAACGTCCGAAAAGCGGCGTCTATGCCGTGAATCGGAAAACCAAATGAGGAATGTCCTATGAGTCCCACAACAACAAGTAGTGCTGCACAAGCCAAGGACTTTGATCCCTTGGATATGAATAGTTATTCCCTCAATAAACTTCCGAAGAAGCCCCTTACACCCGTGGGTCGCTTTTTCCGTATTTGGGGGCTTCCAATAGCCGCTGTTCTCTTTATCGTCACGGCTTATCTCGTTCAGTTTCCTATCTTGAACGCTAAGCAACAGATCATGTTTGGTCTTTTTGCGACAGCGCTTTTCCTTTGGATTAGCGAAACTGTTCCCAACTACGTGACATCCATGTTGCTTATCTGTGGATTGATTCTCACGGGGACTCTTAAGGCTAAGCCAGCAATGGCTACCTTGGGCGATCCGGTCATTTGGTTAAACATTTCCGCTTTCGTCATGGCAAGCGCTATGGTAAAAACCGACCTAGTGAAGCGTGTTGCCCTTTGGTTAATTTTGCGTTTCGGTAAAAACGCCAGCGCAATCTTCCTCACATTCCTTGCCATTAACTTAATCCTTGCTGCCTTTGTGAATGCCACAGCCGCTAAGGCCGCTCTCATGATGCCACTCTTTATGGTGGTTTCTGCCGTTTACGGTGCTCCAGGGACGGATACGACCAATAACTTTGCGCGTAACCTCGTTTTGCATAACCTTGTGATGATTAACGCAAGTTGCAACTCCTTTATGACGGGTTCTGGCGCAAACCTCTTGGGTGTTGCCATTCTCGCGGGTTCTGGCATCTCGATTTATTACTTCGATTGGTTTACCGCAGGTTTCCCACTCGTCCTCGCCTTTGGCATTCTCTCTTACATGATTGGTGTTCGCTTTGTCTTCCCGCTCTCTAAGGAAGATAAGGAGCCAAAGCTTGCTGGTGGCCGAGAGGCTCTTGCGAAGGCCTACGCTGAGCTCGGTGGCATAAAGTTAAACGAAGTCAAAGCAGCTATCGTTTTCTTAATCGTCCTTCTTGTTTGGGCTACAGATAAGATTCATGGACTCAATGCCACAGTCGTTGCGATGCTCGGTGCCATCGTGATGCTTGCTCCCCAATTTAAGTTACTCAATTGGAACGACGTGGATGTGCCCTGGCATCTGATGATCTTCTCTGCGGGTGCTTACTCTCTTGGTGCTGGCCTAAAGGCGACAAATCTTATGAGTGTGCTCACGGTCGAACTGATGGAAAGCCTTGGTATGAAGACGATGAACTACTTCACGCTTTATGCCCTGCTTACTGCAATCTTTATCGCAAGCCACTTTATCTTCCAAAGTAAGAACATGCGCACCCTTATCTTCATGCCCATTGTGATTGGTATTGCGCAGACATTGAAACTCGATGTTCTCTCTTTGGCGTTGCCGATTGCTCTTTGCATTAACGTTTGCTGGTCGCTACCCTTTAACGCCAAGCCCAATGCAATGCTCTACGGCACGAATAAGTACACGATGGGTGAGTCCTTTAAGTATGGGCTGACGATGTCCGTTTTGTACTGGACACTGCTACTTATCGCGGGCGGAACCTATTTCGTCTGGTTGGGTATCTGCCCAGGATTCTTCTAATCAATTTTCGTTACGAGGCTGGGTCAACTTGGCGGGCGTGAGCCCGCCATTTTTTCACCCACACGAATCAATAAAAAAACCTTATAGGATGGATTCAAGTTAGCGACATTTTTGCCTTGCAATACGCGCCAAAATCATCCTCAGAAGTTATGAAGGTGATTCACGTTTGAATCAACGCATGCCGGAGGCGCCCATCCGGTTTTCATTTAAAGGATTTCAT
>CAZHBC010000103.1:3091-4615 GCA_964530715.1 uncultured Sutterella sp.
TTTGAATCAACGCATGCCGGAGGCGCCCATCCGGTTTTCATTTAAAGGATTTCATCATGGCAAAGGAAATTGAACGCAAATTTCTAGTTGTCGGTGACGCTTGGCGCGCACTTGCGCAGGGTGTCGAATATCGTCAGGGATATCTCAACAGCATCAAGGAACGTACAGTGCGCATTCGCACCGTTGGTGAAAAAGCCGTTATTACGGTCAAGGGCCCGACGGTTGGCGTTACCCGTATGGAATTTGAATACCAGATTCCGTATGACGATTGCGTCGCGATGCTCGACAACTTGGCTGAGAAGCCCATCATTGAGAAGAAGCGCTACAAGATCCCGATGGGCGAATTTGTTTGGGAAATCGATGAGTTCTTCGGTGTCAATGCGGGTCTGATTGTTGCGGAAATCGAGTTAAAGAGCGAAGACCAAGCATTTGAAAAGCCCGAGTGGATTGGTAAGGAAGTTTCTGGTGATCCCCGCTACTTCAATTCCATGCTCGTTGCTCACCCCTACAGCACCTGGAAAGATAAGGAATAAGGAGACTCCAATGGCAGATAGCTATGCAAAGAATGTTGCAACGTCTAAAGAAGATGCGTTAAAGCTTTTCCCCCGCGCTGAATTCCGCGTTTTCGGTAAAGACATCATCAAGGCTGTCATCGAGCACATGTGGTGCTGCAAGGCGCAGCTCTTTAAGGCTCGTGTTATGCCCGCGGAGACCTATATTCTTTCGCGCCACACCAATGAAGCAAATGTCAAGGTCCGTGACGGCCTTTTGGACATCAAGACAAAGACGGGCGAAACACCGGAAGGTTTTGAAATCTTCCAACCCCGTGGCAAATTCCAATTTCCAGTTTCCCGTGAGGAGCTGCTTGAAATTCTCACCCACCTGAAGGTTTCCATGGCGCTAGATAAGCCCACGTACACCTTCGACGAATTCTGCGACATGGTGCGTGCCAATCCGGATATGGCACTTGTCACAGTCGAGAAGAAACGCTTTGGCTTTAGCGTTAACGGTGTTATCTGTGAGTATGCCCAGGTTTGGTTCAATGGTGCCATGGTCGAAACAGCTTGCTGCGAAAGCGAGAACTACGACGCTATGAAGGGCGCAGTGGATGCTTTGGGCATCGGCGAGATGGCTAACACGAACTATCTCAAGGCCGCCAAGCACGTAATTGGCATGTAATCAGCGATTAGTATTTATTTTTCTCTCCTTAGGACCCGAGGTGTGACTCCGCCTCGGGCTTTTTTCAAGCCGTCTTCCGTCATGCCTTTGCGCTGATTTACCACTCATTTCAAATCGCTCTAGAGGCTCCCTATTCAGGGTACACTCCAGCCAAATTCAGTTCTGCTCCCATATCAGATTTTGATTTGGACAGCAATGAGAAGATTCCGAACTTTTTTAGTAAAGAACGCTACCCTTATTAGGATGTTCTCAACCCCAAAAACACCTAAAAGATTATTTTTTCGAATACCCCGTTTTTTGCTTGAGTACTTTCTTTGCCGTATCGATAAAAGCACGAGCCGCGTG
>CAZHBC010000104.1:0-4594 GCA_964530715.1 uncultured Sutterella sp.
CGGTCCTGAATAATCTGCACGGGTTTCATATTCTCGACCCAGTTGTGTACCGCCGCAGCCGAGGTTGCAAAGGTTCCAAAACTCCATGGAGCATCTTCCTGCACGATGCGAATAAGGCCATCGATAGCCTTCAGTTTCTCTGGGCCATCCTCTAAGTAACGCATCTTCTCAAAGAGAGCGTCATAGGCGGGATTCACATAGTTTGAAGCGTTTTCTCCACCGTAGGCGACTTTGCCATTCTTTCCATAAAGAAGGAAAAGGAAATTCTCCGCATCGGGGTAGTCTGCAAGCCACCCCCAGACGTAAATCTGCTCAGCACCCTTTTGCATCTTATCCTGGAAGCGGTTGTAGTCTGTCGCACGGATTTCAAGCTGAATTCCAAGCTTTGCAAATTGTCGTGTTACCCATTCAAGGTAAGAACGTGATCCCGCGGCCGACCCCTGCCAATCAAAATTAAGCACTAAGGGCTTTCCCGTCTTTGCGTCACGCCCATCAGGGTAACCTGCCTCTCGAAGTAACTTCTTTGCTTCTTCTATCGAGCGGCGCTGCTTCGTGCCGTCTTTTCCCTTCTTATAGACAATGGGGTTAAAAGCAGCGGGAGCTCCTGCTCTGTAACCAAAGAATCCTGGTGGGAGGGGCCCTGAGGCCACCTCGCCCTGCCCTTGATTAAAGATGGAAAGTTTCTCTTCCCAATTAAGCGCAATAGAGATTGCTTGACGCAATTTCCGATGCCGAATCTTTTCTTCTTTTGTCACACCGCCCCCGAGGACGGGATCGAGCCAATTAAACCCAAGGTAGGTGATATTCGATCCAACAGTTGTTGGGAATTTGAGTTTCCTATCCCGATAGAGTTTCCCCTTTTCTGGATAGTCTGTTGCGGCAACGATAAAGCCCTGCCCGACATCCAAACGCGTGATTTCTGGACTGTCGTAAAAACCCTGCAGGAACTTCGATGTGATGGGAACAGATTCCTTTTCAATCGTAAAAACGATGCGGTCTGTGAGTGGCAGAGGTTTTCCGCAATCTCTAAGAAACCCTGCGGCTTCGTCTCCTGCCTCTCCCTCACAGGGGTAGAGATTCTTCCGATAAAGCGGGTTTCTCTCTAAAACGTGTTCTCTATTGGTTCGAGACTTTGCTAAGTAATAGGGCCCCGTCCCAACGGGCCAAGCCGCAAGCGTGATGTTGTTCTTTTTAAGAGCAGGGTTTGCATAGAAAGCCTCGGCTTCCCAAGGGACGGGAGCAAAGAAACTCATCGCAAGCCAATTGGCAAACTGCGGATATTTCCCCGTAATTTCGATTGTGAAAGTTCTTTTGTCTAGAACTTTGACGCCTTCTAGGTTCACCCGTCTAAGATCAAGCCAACGGGGAGCATTGCCCGTTTCTCGTAAAGCGGCATCCTGCTTTGAGAGTTCCGCAGCAAGTTTCGGTAACCCTGGCATATGTTCGCCTAAGATCTTAAGGACAGGAGAAACTATCCGTGGACTTGCGATGCGTTTAATGCCGTAGACGAAATCCTCCGCGGTAAGTTCCCGCGTCCCCTTCTCAGGGAGATCTAAGGGGCTTTGTAGTTTGGAAGCTTGATCCTCGCTTAGATTGTGATAGAGGTAATTTCCCTTCGCATCTTTTGCAAACGCTGGGTGAGGCGCGAACTGAATTCCCTCTCTTACGGTTAGCGTGTAGCGACTCTTCGCAATCTTCTTTGGGTCTACGTTTGAAGTAAGACGATTCCCTCTGGCGTCGAAATACTCTGGAATTGCGACCTTTTCAACGGCATTTGCCTGCAACTCAAAGGGCCGTTTCAAGTAGTGATAACTATAGGGGGCCTCGTAAGTTAGATAGACAAAAACACTTTCCCCTTGCGAGTATGAGACCTGGGGGTCAAGCGTCTTGGGGCTTAGGGAAAAAGGCGTGAAAATTGTGTTTGTTGCATACTCGGAGAGAGCCCGAGGCGCATTCCAAACATCCTCGCAACCCGTAAGAAGCGCGACCATCGCAGAAAATGCTAGAACAAGTCCGCTTTTTCTCTTAACAAAAAATCGCTTCAAAATATTGCTCCAAGCACACAATCCAAGGTCTATTCAATATACTTTCGCTTTCAGCTGAATGCAATGCAATTCGGCAAAAATTGCCGGGGAAACACCCGGTATTTTTGTCAATTTGTGTTGCAGACGCTTTTGTATCTCTCTTCGAAATTAAATCATGTCCAAAACGATTGCGCCTTATAGCACTTCGATTTATTGGGAAGATACCGATGCAAGCGGCATCGTCTATCACGCCAATTACGTGCGTTTCTTAGAACGCGCAAGGTCTGAATGGGCTCGCGCTCTTGGAATCAATCAAGAAACGCTCCGTAATAAAGAGCGCAAAGCGCTTGTTATCGCCAATCTTGAGATTGACTTTAAGAGGTCTGCGAAACTCGACGACAAGATTACCGTTACAACAGAACTTGTCACACTGAAGAAAGCCTCTTTCATTGTGGAACAGAAAATCTTTCGCGACACAACACTTCTTGTAAAGGCGCATGTGCGCTTAGGCTTTATTGATATCGACACTGGAAGACCCATTGCCTTTGGCGATGACCTCCTTGCTGCCTTTACGCCTTACCTCACAGAGGAACCTACCCCATGAATGCATCCGCTGATATGTCCATTGTCACCTTGGTGATGAACGCCTCGCCCGTTGTCAAATGCGTGCTTGCTGTTCTCGTCCTCGCAAGCCTTGCGAGCTGGGCGACGATTTTCAGTAAATGGCTTGTCCTCTCTCGCACCCTGCGTGAGACCGATACGTTTGAACAGCGTTTTTGGTCGGGAGCGAACTTAACGCAACTTCTTGAAACCGCCACTTCGAGAACAAACCGTACAAGCTCTGAGGAGAGGATTTTCGCCGCGGGGATGACTGAGTTTTTAAAACTCTCCGAGAAACCCGAAGCGGAGATGCTCTCGGGGGTCCGGCGCGGTATGAGCGCAGCGTTTCAGCGTGAGATTGATGACCTAGAAAGAGGGCTTCCCCTCTTAGCCTCCATTGGCTCTGTTTCCCCCTACATCGGTCTATTCGGTACCGTCTGGGGCATCATGAATGCCTTCACGGGGCTCTCCACCTTAGAGAATGTTTCCCTAGCGGTTGTGGCGCCTGGTATCGCTGAGGCCCTCGTTGCAACAGCAATTGGCCTTTTCGCGGCAATTCCAGCAACGGTTGCCTATAACTCCTTTGCAACGAAACTCGACCGCATCACAAACCGCTTTGATAGTTTCTCCGAGGAATTCATGAACATCCTCGCCCGTCAACGTTAAGAGTAGAAACGGAGACAAACTATGGCATTGAGAAACCTCGGAAAACAGTCTAGACGACGCATGATGAGTGAAATTAACGTCGTGCCCTATATCGACGTTATGCTCGTGCTCGTTGTCATCCTTATGGTTGCGGCTCCCTTTGTCAATCCTTCGGTGGTGAATCTTCCGAGTGTTCAGAAGGCCGCGAAGGCTCCCGACAAAGCCGTAGAAGTCGTTGTGCACGCAGATGGAAAAATTTCTGTTCGCGCTGGAAAGAGCCTCGTTCCTGTAACGATTGGAACACTTCTTGACAGAGTGCAAGCGCTAGGGTCCCTCGATTCCACTCCCGTTGTAATCGCCGCAGATAAAGACGTCAATTACGGGAAAGTCATCGATGTTATGAAGGCCTTGCAGAAAGCTAACGTTTCCCGTGTTGGTCTTTCGATGGAAATTGAACACTCTCGGCGTTAAAAGGAAAGAAGAGTGACAGAGCCAGAAAAAAAAGAAATGCGCCTTAAGCCACGCAATGAGCGCCTAACCGATAAGCCCTTAGGGTTTATCGCGGCTCTTCTTGCGCACGCAGTTCTTATCTTTGGTCTTGTCACAGTTTTCCAGTGGAAAACGGAAGCCGAAACTTTTTACGCGGAACTTTGGGCGCCCGAAGATTTAAGTGGCACTGGCTCTCTTACTGCTCCTGCGGCCCTCCCTCCTGAGCCAGAACCTGAAACCGTAACACCAACGAAGGCTGACCTTGAGGCCCGTGTCAATCGTGAGGCAGAGATTCGTCTAGAAGAAGAAAAGAAGAGTGAAGCTCTAGAGAAAGCCGCCGAAGAAAAAATGAAAGAAGAGCGAGCGGCAGAGGAAGCCAGGAAGGCTGAAGAAGAAAAGAAACGGCTTGAAAAGGCAGAAAAACGTCGCCAAGATCAACTGCGAAAGGCAGAACTTGCCCGCATCCTTGGAACGGCGAACACGAATAAAAATGCACAACGTGTAGGACGGACCACGGGAGACATGCGTGTCACGAAACCCAACTACAGCGGAAACAACCAGGCCCGTTACATTGCAAAGGTTATCTCCCTTTTACGCTCACAGATTATTTATCAAGTCCCTGCTGGCTTAAAGAGTGGCGAACACCTCGCTGTTTACACGGTGCACTTACTTCCTGATGGCACACAGTTAAAGCCGCCAACACTTGAAAAATCCTCGGGGCTCCCCGCCTTTGATGCGGCAGTGGAGAGCGCCATTCGACGCGTGAATCCCTTCCCACCAGCGGACGCAGGAACGGTTCTTCCGAAGACAATTCAGATTACCTTTGACCCCGTGGA
>CAZHBC010000105.1:0-4548 GCA_964530715.1 uncultured Sutterella sp.
AGACGCCGCGAGCAGTCTGCACAGAGTCTGCTACGCAGGTTTTCCCAGGTAGCCGCCAAGAGGTTAGAGAAGCGACAGTAGCATTTGCACTAAAAACCCTAACTGCGCTTCTCTCTTAAGCGGTTACTTGTTGGATTACTGAGCGGCTTTAGCGCTCTTAACTTCAATTTCTGTCTTGTTCCAATCCTTGTCAACCTTAGCGGTTATGACATAAAGATCCCCGCGACGCACATGTGACCAGTTGTGGTCATCGTCAAGTTCGGCGGTGATTTTGTCTCCCGCTTCATCGACAAATTCGTATTTGTCGCCCTTGATGTGCTTTGTAAAGCGTCCTTTGAGCGTCACAATTGCATCGTCTTTAATTGTGTTTTTTACAGCCCGTACGGTCGAGACGTTTTCTTGACCGAAGCCTTGCGGAAGACCTGCGTTCGTCGCTTTGCCGTCAAAACCCTGGGGCCCAGCTGCAAAAGCGGTTGTACCTGCAAGCATGAAGCCTAAGCTAAGGGCGATGGCAAGGTGGCGGAAGTTTTTCATAAAATCACCTTAAATCAAAAAGTTTCCGTTTCTATTTTTATCCAATATTAGCATGAAGAGTCTGAGCAAAGAGAAGTTTTGTTTGAGGTTACTACTCGATAAAGGAACCCAATGCTGTTGCCGCACTTGCAGGATGCAGGTTAGAAATGGCAGACAGACGGTTCGCTTCAATGCGTTTTTGATTTTCTACAATCATATCAATCATTAGCCGTGCCGATTTTGCAAGGTAAAGATTCTTTCCCCAAGCCGCAACAACTCGATTGACGGGAAATTCGTGTTGCAGGGAATAGAAACCAGGAGAAGGTTCTTGCCTTTTATAAAGAACAATTGAGTCGGGAACGATTCCGCAGCAAAGCCCTTTTGAGACTAGTTCCAAAATAGTTGTCACCGATTCCGTGAGCATCATGATGTGCGGCTCCGTACCGTATTTGTGGCACAAATCAAAGAAATAGTCATGCATCTTAAGGCCTCGTTTCAAGAGCACAAACTGCTCTTTTGCTACTTCTTCAAAGCTAATCGGCAGAAAGTTTCCCGGGTGTTCGGCCGTGTAGGCGTTCGCTCGAGCAGCTAGCCGATGTTGTGGCGGCACGGCCAAAAGCAGGTTTTCATTCATTAAAACTCGCGAATCCATTTCATCAGTGACGAAGGACTCAAGTGTTAGGCAAAAGTCCATGTCGCCTTTTAAAACCCTAGAGCCGAGAGTTTTGATGCCGTCTTCGATGAGCTCCAACTGCACATCGGGATATTTATGCGCAAAAGACGGGAGAACATCGGCAAGAACCGTCGCGGTACGGCACTGATTGGTGCCGATGCGCAACTTGCCGACAACCTTTTCTTGTAAGTCCGAAAAATACATCTGCCTGCGGTCGCGAATCGTTTCGATCTGCTCTTCAACTTCAAGCCAATAGCGGCCTTCGTTTGTGAGCGTCACAGGCCGCACGTTGCGATTGAAGATCTGAATGCCAAATTCTTTTTCGATTTTTGCAATGCACTGAGAAATTGCTGGTTGCGTCAAATGCAGGATACTGGTTGCGCCGATGAAGCTGCCTGCTTGAAGGATTGCCTTTACGTAATCGATGTCTTGCTTTCTTCTATTAGTCATTACTTATAAAGCATCAATAAAAAACAATTGGATATTTATATTATAAACATTAATAATCCTCGCCAAGGGAAATTTACACATGATTACTTATAAGGAGGACTTTATGGAATTTCTCTATCTGCTGCTTTTAGCAGTTACCGTGTTTTTGCTTTGGCGCAAACCCGAAAAGGAAGCACTTGCGTGGAAGATTTTTGTGATCGCGAGTCTTATCTGCAGTTTCCATTTCCTTGTCAATGGTTTCAGTTATCTGATGCCGTTGGGCAATGTCTAATAGTCCAAAGGAGTGGAAAATGTTTGAAAAACTCGGTTCATTCTTTGGTTCAGAAAAGTGCATGAGTGCGACACTTACTACGGGTGCACTTTTGATTCTTGGCATTCCAGTGGGCATTGCCGTTTTCGTGCTGGGCTTCGCGATTGGCGAAAATCCCTGCATCATGTGTTGGGACGAGCGCACCGGCATGATGTTTCTGGGTGTACTAATGCTCTTTATGGTGCGCTACGGTATCAAGATGAAGTACTTGGCCGCCTATGCGCTATGGTGTTTCTACGGCCTATACATGGCCATGCGCCATGTCGGAAACCTAATCTGGCGCGATCTCGGTCAGGGCTTCGGCAGTGCCATTTTCGGTATCCACACGTATGGCTGGGCACTTTTCGTCTATTGGGTCGCGGTGCTTTCTCTCTTTTTGATCCTGCTCTTTTTGTGGCGTGGATCCGCAGTCGCAAATGACTTTGTCAAACTAACGTCTACTGTGAAGAAGTTCACGGGCTACGGCAAATCGGTCGTTGTCGTTTGCTTCATCGTGATTGTTTCCAACGCTTTTCAGGCGTTGATTGAAAACGGCATGCCGCCTTATGCCGCCATCGGACGCCCAGCTCGCTTCACCTTGGATCTTCCCAAGGCCGCGCACAACTGGAGTTATGCGCACTGGTGGGGTAACTTTGCTAAGGTTCCTAAGCTCAGAGGTCCCTGGGACATTGAAATGCCTTACATTGCAGGCGCCAATGAAAAATCCTCAATCGACTTTGCTGCTGATGCGCACAAAAACACCATCGCGGTTTCAGGCAATCTTAAGTTTGTTGCCTCTCACGCACTCCCCTTCGAGTCGCGCGGTTTTGGCGGAGCAAGTTCGGTCGCAGGCTTTGACTACAATGCCGAACTCGGTAAATTCGGGTTCCTCACAACCAATGCCGGCGTCTTTTATACCGATCGTGACCTGAAGACTGTGACCGATAGCGCTATCTTTGACTATCCCAATGGCAACGATATTGTGAAAACAGTCGATGCGGCCTTTGTCGGCAATAAACTCATCGGCATGGCCTACAACAAGACGCTATATGGCAACGAACTCAAGGATCCCTCAAAGATAGACGCTTGGTGGCAGTGGCGAATCTTTCGCGAAGCAACGCCGTCCGTGGCTCCAGTCTGGGGTGTGGTCCGTCCCTGGCTCAGTACGGCACGCGCTCACCTAAGCTTTGTCACCAATATGGCCTATGACAAGAAGCAGAATCTGCTTTACTCGGCAGCTGTACCTAACAACCAGAACAAGTGCTCGATTTTGCTCACTTTTGATATGTTCGATCGC
Organism: uncultured Sutterella sp.; assembly: GCA_964530715.1. GTDB lineage: Bacteria > Pseudomonadota > Gammaproteobacteria > Burkholderiales > Burkholderiaceae_F > Duodenibacillus. The sequence goes on from CAZHBC010000105.1 coordinate 3,223, forward strand.
CAGGTTGTGGCCGAGCGCAATATCACCACAAACGGTCGCACTCCTGCCGACTGCTACATCACCGGTTTGGTTGTGCATAACGACAAGCTTTTGGCGGTAAGCAAAAAGTTCCATCTGCTGCTCGTCATCAATCCCCAGACGGCTGTAATTGAAACTGCTTTTGCGCTACCTCAAGAACTGAAGGATCCCCATTCACTCACCGTCGTAGACGGAAAGCTTCTCATATTGGATCGGCAATCGTCCAAAGACGTGGTTTGTGAGTTGGAACTTCCCCAAATTTAATTGATTCTGACAAAGTGCCGCCACGGGATTGTGCGCCCAAGGCGGCATTTCTCTATCCACGGGTGTTTGCCTTTTTGTCTTTCGGTTGCAGTAACCGACAACTATCCATGCGACCGCATGAATTCTTTGCGAGAGCTGTTTGTAGCTTCAGACGGTCAATATAGGACGAAAAGAAGTCGTCAATGCGAAAACGGTTATCCGCATCCGCTTGGAACGACAAGGGGGTGAAATCTCAAGTTAATTTGGCAGCACAAATCTCAACAAAGCCTTGAATGGTAAGGATTTGCAGGGAAAAGTTTTCGTCGCAACTGTGTTAGAAAAAAGAGGATTGCTACAGGTTGTTCCAAGCGATGGACGAGGGATTCCTCTCTCGTCCATGCTAGACAGCGCCTAGCGACGCTTCTTTCGAACCCTATCGTAAATCTTCAGGAGGACGAATACGCAAATTGCAACATACAAATGCGTCACTTCCACTGAAAAGTCCGATAAAATGTCGAAAGAGATAATCGTGACTTGCATCGCTTTATCTCCAATTCAAAGGTCCGAGCCGCGAACTCGGACTTTTTCGTTTCCGGTTACAGTAACCGACAACTATCCATGCGACCGCATGAATTCTTTGCGGGAGCTGTTTCCAACTCCGAGCGGTCAATACAGGACGAAAAGTAGTCAGCAATGCGAAAGCGGTTATCCGCGTCCGCTTGGAACGCTTTTGATTATACGGAGAAGCGAAAGTTTCTTAATGGTTTCAAGAGGGCGAGGAAAACACGGAACACATTTAACAGCCCAAAATGCAATAAAGCCTTGCGGAACAAGGCTTTATTGAAGAAAAATTTCGTTTGACGCGTGTTAGACGAAACTCCAAAGGGCAACGAGAACAAGTTGTCCTGTGAGAATTCTTAAGAAAAGCGCCAAGGGGTAGACAGTCGAATAGGCAACAAGTGCAGCACTTGTTTCACTTTGCATCCCAGCGTAGGCCAAGGCAGGAACGTTCGTAGAGGCACCTGCAAGGAGTCCCATAATCTGGTGAAAATTCATCTTGTAATG
>CAZHBC010000106.1:0-4520 GCA_964530715.1 uncultured Sutterella sp.
TTAAGCGTGTGAAAGCTCTTTAAAACGCCCTCAACTTAGCTGGGGCTTCGTGCATAACTTGCACAAGCCTCAGCAGGAAGTTTCCTTTACTTGAGGAAGATTTGGATTTCTCCTCGAGCCTCGAAGTGTGGTGGGGTAACGGCGTTGTAAATAAAAGCTCAGATTGCTGTACTTTATATGCAATTAATATGCAGTGTCTTGTAAAATTCAGTACATTGTAATTGCAGTAATAAGGATACGGGCTATGGCTAATCTAAGCATCAGAGTTGAAGACAGTGTTAAGGCTCAAGCAGAGAAAGTTCTTTCTGATGTTGGTCTGTCGATGTCAGCGGCAATCAACGTTTTCCTAAAGCAAGTTATTCGCTGTAACGGAATTCCATTTCCAATTGTCGCGGATCCATTTTATTCCGTGGAGAATCAAGCGCGTCTTCTTGCCGCTAAGAAGCGTATGGAAAAGTATGGTGGGACGGTTCACGATACGATTCCAACTACAGAACTTCCCACGGACAGCGGGGAATAGCCCAAAGCGATAGTCACGTCGTTTTGGACGGAACATTTTTTAAAAATAACATAGGGATAACATCTAGCAAAAGTTATCTAGAACGTAGGTTCTTTCCCGCTTGAGATCTTCCCCCTTCAAAAGTTCTCGTATTTCTCTAGAAATTCAGGGAAAAAATGACAGGCGTAGCGCCTAATTTTTCTCGTTGTTCTCTAGGGGCGCATGTTAGAATTTCAACACGTTTAAATCGGAGGCTTGGCGCGAGCGGATAGGTTGAATTTGTCCTTTCGCGCGAGTCCTTTTCTAGAAGGATTTATGTGCGTTTTATGAGGTAGGTTTTCTACTTTGTAAGCGCAGGCTGGATATGGACAACATTCGAAATTTTTCAATCATTGCCCACATTGATCACGGCAAGTCAACTCTCGCCGATCGACTTATCGAGCGTTGCGGAGGCCTCTCGGGCCGCGAGATGAGTGAACAGGTCTTAGACAGTATGGATCTTGAGCGTGAGCGTGGTATCACGATTAAGGCGCAGACTGCAAGCCTTAAATACAAGGCTCGGGACGGGAAAACCTACAAACTTAACCTCATCGATACCCCGGGGCACGTGGACTTCTCTTACGAAGTGAGTCGCTCGCTTTCCGCTTGCGAAGGGGCTCTCCTTGTTGTGGATGCAACGCAGGGCGTTGAAGCGCAGACGGTTGCCAATTGCTACACGGCAATTGACTTGGGCGTGACGGTTCTTCCCGTTTTAAATAAGATGGACCTGGCAAGTGCTGACCCTGTGACAGCCGCAGAAGAGATCGAAGACGTTATCGGTATTGATGCAACCGACGCTGTGCTTTGCTCAGCAAAGACAGGGATGGGAATCGATGATATCTTAGAGCGTGTTGTGCGGGATGTTCCGCCACCCAAAGGAGATCCTGCCGCCCCCCTACAGGCTCTTATTATCGACAGTTGGTTTGATAACTATGTCGGTATTGTGACCCTTGTGAGAGTTGTAAATGGCACGCTAAAGCCCAAGGATAAAATCACTCTCATGGCAACAGGGGCAACGCACCTCGTTGAGCAAGTAGGAATCTTCACGCCGAAGGCAGAAAAGTGCGAGGCGCTTAGTGCAGGAGATGTGGGTTACGTCATTTCTGGAATTAAAGAACTCAAGGATGCTCGCGTTGGTGACACCATCACACAGGCAGTGCGAGGCGCAACGGAGCCCCTTCCAGGCTTTCGGCAAGTGAAGCCTCAGGTCTTTGCGGGCCTTTATCCAGTCGAATCCAATCAGTACGACGCTCTGCGGGATGCACTTCTTAAGCTTCAGCTAAATGACTCGGCTCTTAAGTTTGAGCCAGAGGTTTCGCAAGCCTTGGGGTTTGGATTCCGCGCTGGGTTCTTGGGACTACTGCACATGGATATCGTCCAAGAGCGCTTGGAACGCGAATACGACATGAATCTCATCACGACAGCTCCCTCGGTTGTCTACGAGGTGCTCATGACAAATGGGGAGGTCGTTCGTGTCGAAAATCCGAGTAAGTTACCGAGTCCAGATAAGATTGCGGAAATTCGTGAGCCGATTGAATCCGTCACCATCTTTGTGCCAAATGAATTCGTTGGGGCGGTGATGAAGCTCTGCCAGGATAAGCGTGGTGTACAGACAAACCTTGCTTATCACGGTCGCCAGGTGCATCTCACCTACGACTTGCCGCTTTCAGAAATCGTCCTTGACTTCTTCGATAAGATGAAGTCAATTACCCGTGGCTACGCCTCGATGGATTACGAATTTAAAGAGTACCGGGCAGCTGACGTTGTTAAGCTCGATATTCTCATCAACGGTGACAAGGTTGATGCTTTAAGTTCCATTATTCACCGCTCTGGCGCAAAGACTCGGGGTCGCGACGTTGTAGTGCGACTTAGGTCTCTTATTCCGCGCCAGATGTATGACGTCGCAATTCAGGCAGCAATTGGTGCAAACATCATTGCCCGAGAAAACGTCAAAGCACTCCGCAAAGACGTTATCGCTAAGTGCTATGGCGGCGACATTACTCGTAAGAAGAAATTACTTGAAAAGCAGAAGGCTGGTAAGAAACGCATGAAGCAGGTCGGAACCGTGGAGATTCCGCAAGAGGCGTTCTTGTCGATTCTGCGTGCTGACGAACAATCTTAGAAAGAGGAGTGTGATTGTGAACTTCTCCCTAGTCTTATTACTTCTGAGTATCTTCACTGGAATTATGTGGGTACTCGATTTGATGATTTGGAAGCCGAAGAGAAAGGCAGAGGCTGAAGCCGTTCGCCGTGAGTTTGATGAAGCGAATGCTGAGGCGGTTTCTCGCGGCGATAAACGGGTCATTGCACTGCGAGATGCAAGTGTGAAGGCAAAGTTGCGGATGCCTTGGTGGCTTGACTATACGGCAGGGCTCTTTTGGGTCGTTTTGGGTGTTTTCCTTTTTCGTTCCTTTGCCTATGAGCCTTTTAGGATCCCCTCGGGGTCGATGCTACCGACACTACACATTGGGGATTTCATTCTCGTCAATAAGTTTGACTACGGGATTAGGCTTCCGGTGGCAAATAAGAAAATCGTAAGCCTCGGGACGCCTAAAAGGGGCGATGTGATTGTTTTCCGCTATCCCGTAGACCCAAGTTACGACTACATTAAGCGTGTCGTGGGACTGCCTGGCGACGTTGTGGAATACACGGATAAGGTTCTTTACGTTAACGGGAAAGAAATGGTTCGCACAGACCCCGTGGATTGGGTTGCTCCCGATACGATGCGAACCCTTACGAAGACAAACGAAAATTTAGATGGCGTCATTCACATGACAGCTGTGGATGATAGACGTCCTGCGGGACTCTTAAGTCGCCCGTACCCGTCGGCAATGAAAGTCTGTAGCTACCGAGAAAATGGCTTTACATGTCGCGTCCCCGCAGATAGTTACTTCGTGATGGGGGATAACCGTGACAACAGCGAAGATAGCCGCTATTGGGGCGTAGTGCCAGATGAGAACATTGTCGGTAGGGCGTTCTTTATTTGGGCGAACTTTGGCGACTTTAGCCGTATTGGGTCATTCCGTTAAGGGAAACGCGTTGGAGTTAACGAGATATGCAAACTAGAAAACTCCTTTCTTCTGACATTTTGGAAAAACGTATTGGTTATACGTTTAAGAATAAGACGCTTTTAAGTCGAGCGCTCACGCACCGCAGTTTCGGCTCTGACCACAATGAGAGGTTAGAGTTCTTGGGAGACTCGGTTTTAAATTTCGCAATTGGTCACGCGCTCTTTTTGCGAGAGGCGCACTACAACGAAGGTGTTCTTTCGCGGGTGAGATCAAACCTCGTTTGTGAAAAGACCTTAGATGAAATTGCTCGCGCAATCGACATCAGTTCCTTTATCCGCCTAGGCGAGGGAGAGCTTCGCACAGGTGGCGCAACGCGGCCTTCCATTATTGCAGATGCCTGTGAAGCTCTTTTTGGCGCCATCTTTATCGATTCGAACTTTGAAGAAGCGGAGCGGGTGATTTTAAAGCTCTATGAGCCAATTCTCGCTACTAGCGCCATCGCCCCTGACCGCCTTGGAAAAGACGCTAAGACTCGCCTACAGGAAATGCTTCAGGCTCGGCACTTGGGACTACCCGACTACCGGGTTGTCGATAGCGAGGGGGCGGCGCACGCACTCACCTTCCGCTGTGCTTGCAGAATTGAGCGCTTTGCCATCTGTGAATACGGCTCTGGCACAAGCCGCAGAGCCGCAGAACAGGAGGCCGCAGGAAAGGCCCTTACGGAACTAGAGAAAATTCTTAAGACCGAGTTATGACAACTAACAGCACAGAAGAACAAACCGTTGATCCTTTCCGTTGTGGTTTTGTTGCCGTCGTCGGTAGGCCCAACGTGGGGAAATCCACACTCGTCAATGCGATTGTGGGAGAAAAGGTTTCGATTACTTCCAAGAAGCCACAGACAACGCGAGACCGCATTTTGGGGATTGTGACCTATGAGGATGCGCAGTTAATCTTCATGGATACCCCTGGGT
>CAZHBC010000107.1:0-4475 GCA_964530715.1 uncultured Sutterella sp.
CTTTAAGCCCTTGGTACGCAAGGCCTCGTGTAGCAGCAGTGCGGGCGATGGGATCAGTGAAACTTTCAGGCGCGGGAATCGTCTCTGTTAAAGAAATCGCTTGATCAGGACTCGTGCCCCAAGTTGTCATTGGTTCAACAGAGGCGGCATCGAGAGTGACTTCTTTATCAAACTTTGCCCCAGCATCTGAGTGAAGTGTCTTTGCGTATTCACGCATTGCCGCATCATCTTCTGCACTAAAGGGTACAGCGTGCTCTTTTACCCATTGGAAGGCTTTTTCATCGGGAGCGATAAGAGCCCCTCGGGCACCTGCTTCCACGGTGAGGTTACAAAGCGTCATGCGACCTTCCATCGGAAGCGCCTCAACGGCAGAGCCTGCATATTCAACAACCATGCCTAGGGCCCCACGCGCTGAAATCTTTCTTAAGACTGTGAGGGCAAGATCTTTTGCCGTGGAACCTGCGGGGAGTTTTCCTGTAATCACGACACGCATTGCACCAGCGGTACGATAAACAAGTGTTTGCGTGGCAAGAATGTGTTCAATTTCTGAGGTTCCAATGCCAAAGCCAAGAGCACCAAGGGCGCCGTGTGTCGTTGTGTGGCTGTCGCCGCAGATGACAACCATCCCAGGTCTCACAAGGCCCTGTTCATCCATGAGGACGTGCTCGACGCCTTGATCTGGGTCGTTGGGGCCGTAGAAGGCCACGATGCCATTGGCTTTGCAGTTTTTCTCAAGAGTCTTTGCTTGAATGAGACTTGCTTCATCGTAGATGACACGCGGCGTTATATCGTCGCTTGGAATGATGTGATCAACAACGCAAAGATGCGCATCAGGAACTAGTGCTGTGCGGCCTCGGGCGGCAAGACCTGCGAAGGCTTGAGGCGAAGTGTATTCGTTGGCAAAGTGTGCATCGCAGTAAAGAAGCACGGTATTGGCATCAATACGTTTTACCGTGTGGCTGCGAACAATCTTTTCATAAAGCGTAAGGGCTTCTGTCATGGGTGTCGTTTCCTTTCTTAAAAAGAAGGTTGTGACGATTTTTTTAAGTTTCTCTTCAAGGTATTAAGTTTATCCGCAAGTGGCGTTTTTCGTCTTTCCTATTGCCTTTAAATTTCCCAGCCACGAACGTGGTCAATAACATCGACAATCACCCCATCGTCGACAACGAGTAGATGCGCATAGGGCGCCGCTGTCGGGCAAGCGTGATTGGGAAGGACGCGTAGTCTTTTACCAATGGGGAAGTCTTTCTGCGTAAGAGAGGTGCCTTCTTCAAGCGTGAGAATGCCGTGCTCTTGGTTTGTTCCCGCAAGAAGGATGCGTCCGTCATCAAGGGGCTTTCCCTCAACGTCACAGACAAGACCATAGGCGTAGTCTTTCTTTTGCCTCTGCGTGCCACGGTCTCGCGACATCGCAAGGAACCCAGAATCTGTGATGACACGGTTTTTCTCGATCTTTCTTCCGATTACTGTTGTGAGCACGGATCCAGCGATGTCATCAATCGTGCAGATACCGACGTTACTCATAAAGAGATCAAAGAAAGCGCAGACGCCAGCGCGGATTTCTGTTACGCCTTCTTCATTCGTGGAACGCATTAGTGTTGGTGAAGAACCAACGGAGACGATATTCACTTTGATGCCAGCGCGTCTTAAAGTCTCTGCTGCCTTAACAATGCCAGCCCGCTCAGCTTCGGCCGCGGCAACAATGGCTTCCTGCGTTTTGCATTCATAGCTGTCGCCAGCATGTGTGAGAACGCCAGCAAGGGTTGCGCCATCGGTCAGTGCCGTTGCAGTCGCAACAATCTCCGAGGAATCAGGCAGTAATCCAGAACGGTGTCCATCGACATCGATTTCAAGCAATACGGGGATTGAGACGGCATTTTCTTTACAGAAAGCGGAGACAAGCCGTGCGGCTTCAGCGCTATCCAAAATAATCTTTAAATCGCATCCGAGATTACGAATTGCCACAACTTCAGAGAGTTTCTGTGGAGCGATGCCCACTGCATAGATGATGTCCTTTACACCGTTTTCTGCAAAGTAGCGGGCTTCCGCCAATGTGGAGACTGTTGCGGGGCCCTCAGGGGAGAGCATCTGTAACCTTGCAATCGCAATGGATTTGTGTGTCTTTAAGTGCGGGCGAAACGTGACGCCGAGCTCTTTCGCGCGCGTTTTTGCACGCTCAATGTTTTTCAGAAGTTTCTTTTTTTCAAGGACGAAAGCTGGCGTTGGAACACGCGGGTCCGTGAGAGGTAAACCAATGAGAGTCTTACTATCGAAGGACATAAAACCTCCTAAAAATAGGCAAAAGGAAAATTGAAGTAGAAAAAATTCTATACACAATGGAGTTTCTAAGCAATACCCAAAGCTGCTTATTGGGAAAATATTTGTTTTATTTATGGTTAATACGTATAAAAAATTCTAAAGATTTTGATAGAATCCTCGCCTATGGGGGAACTTCATCGACATAATTTAGGAGAAATCGATGGCAGAAATTAAAGACGGCCCAATTCTTGGGGAACCCTGTAAGGCGGCAGTGAGCGCCCTTATGGAAGATAGTGCAATACGCACAGTGCTCGGGCAAATCAAAGCAGAGCAAGAAAAGCGCATTGCAGAGCAGGTTGAACTTGTTGAAGTTCCTGCGCCCCCTTTTAAGGAAGAAGCAAGAGGAGAGGTTTTTGCCACGATGCTTCGCAATGCAGGGATTGCTGATGTTCACAAAGATGAAATCGGCAATGTGATTGGTCGTTACAAAGGTTTAGGAGCAGGTCCCGTACTCGTTGTTGCCGCACACTTAGATACAGTTTTTCCAGAAGGAACACCGATTAAGGTTCGCCAAGAGGGGGACACTTACTATGCCCCTGGAATGTCAGATGATGCCGCAGGCCTTGCCTCATTACTGCAAGTGGCACGTGCAATCGCTACGCAAAAAATCCAGACAGTCGGAGACATTGTCTTTGTCGGTACTTTGGGGGAGGAAGGTAACGGAGACCTTCGCGGTTGCAAAGCGCTTTGGAATACACCGAATGATTACGATGGAATGATTGCCATTGATTCTGCTGCCCCTACACGCATTCTTCGTGGAAGCGTGGGGTGCAAGCGTTACAGGATTATTTTCGAGGGACCTGGTGGACACAGCCTTCGTAAGTTTGGCATCGTCGGTTCTGCCATTCACGGTATCTGCCAGCTTGTGAGCAAGATTGACAGAATCGATGTCCCCACGGATCCACAGTGCACATTTAATGTTGGCGTCATTAAAGGCGGCACAAGTGTGAACGCTATTGCCTCCGAGGCACAAATCGAACTCGATATCCGCAGCATGAATCAAGAGTCTCTTGAGAAGTTTGTAGCGAAAATCTTGCCTCTCGTAGAAGAAACCGTTCGGGAAGAGAACACCTATTGGCACCTATCTGACGAGGGGAAAATCTCCGCGCACATTGAGCAAATTGGAGACCGCCCCGCAGGGATGAATCCTGATGATAGCCCCGTGATTCAAGCCTCCTTCGGTGCGATGAAAGCCCTCGGAATTGCGCTTCAAAAATACATCGTCGGTGCAACAGATCAGAACATTCCGCTTTCTCGTGGAATTCCGGCGACGACGCTTGGCGCGGGCGGAACGGAGGATTACAACCACTCTGTGAAAGAGCACTGGTGCGCAAAGGATGCGTTCTTAGGTCCGCAACTTCTTGCGTTGGCCACTCTTACGCTTGTTGGTGTTAGGGGCGTCTCTACTCCCGTACTCGTTAAGCGAGGGCACTAGGAAAGAAGGATAAGAAAAAGTTTTCTTAAATTTTGAAGTTTTATTCCCATGCAATCAAAGAAAGAAAAGATGTGTGCGATTCCTCAGGCTCTTAGTTCTTGGCGTGAAGTAGCCGAATTAATTGCTCAAACAGCAGGTCCCGCGGTAGAAGTGGTATTGCACGACCTCACAGACCCCGTGCATTCGGTGGTCTATGTTGTTAACGGCACAGTCACAGAGCGTGAAGTCGGGCAGGGACTGCGGCACCTCGTTGTTGAGATGCTAGAGGCTGAGGCCCGAGGAACGGACCTCTTACCTCTTTGGTGGTTTTGGTGGAAAGAGAAACTTATTCGTTGCACGACGCGGCTTATCCGCTCCGCAGAGGGAACCCTCATCGGAGCCCTCTGCGTTAACGAAGATGTAAGCGACAGTTTGGAGGCCTTTAAGGATCTCGCGGGAAAACTCCCTGGGCTCAAAAGTGTCACGCTTACGCTCCCAGAGCCTGGGGCCATCCTCTTTGATGACGACGTGCAACCTCAAGTTCTTAAGCCCACATCAAGCGGAAAAGAAACAGTGCGCGATATGGCTTTCAAAATTATTGCTTCTCTTGCTAGAGAACGTGGACTTAAAGAGGGAAGCCTGGATCGGACTACCCGGCGCAATTTTGTCCGGGAATTAGAAAGTCGCGGTGTCTTCTTAGTGAAAGGAAGTATTGAAGAGACCGCATCCGTTCTCGGAGTAT
>CAZHBC010000108.1:0-4455 GCA_964530715.1 uncultured Sutterella sp.
GGTAAAAACGGTTACCTACCCCTGTGACATCAATTGTCTGAGTCTTAGTGTTATCCGTAGTTCCTGCAACTTCAAAACTTGTTGCAGCTCGGGCATTAAGAGTACTGCCGTTAGTGAGGTCAATGTGGCGATAAAAACCCGTTCCCCCTTCGCTAAGAATCCAAGAAGCGCCATCTATTAACGAAACATCCACTTGGGTTTGGTTTTCTGCGGAAGCGTTATCGAGTTTTGTTGTCCCTTCCCACTTTGACTTCTCTCCCGTTAACGAAAGAGAAACGACTCCCTTATTGTCGTCATAAAAGGCCATGTCTCCTGTGAGGGAAGACCCTTGCTTTTCTCCCGCGGTAGTAGTCCCTTCCCCGCCCTCGATGAGAGCAGACGAACTGCCAGAAAACGCGAAGAGATTCCCAGAACCGCCCGCTGTTAGGGTAAGGACTTTTGATGCAACTACCTCTAAATACCCGTTGGAATCAACGCCAAAAGTTGGGCTTGACGTCTCGGATGTTGCGTTATCCTTCACGGTGATATTTTCCCCTGTCATGTATACAGAGGCCGGCGCCGAACCGCTATTCGTACTAACGACTACAACAGGGGTAGTATCGTCACTAGCAGTAATGGAGATATTTTTTGCAGCAAGTCTTACTGTTGACTTCTCAGAGGCACCAACCGCATCTTTTAATGCGTTAATTGTGATGGAGTCTGCGATATCCGTGGCTTTGCCAGTTGTCGGATCGTAATTATTCAATCCGATATTTGCGTCAACATTATCCCAAGCGAAGATACCCTCTCCGCTCTCATTTGTAATGGTAATTACTTTACCTGCAACAACAAGAGAAGTACCTTTTTGAGGTTGCAATGCTGTTTGACCGCTAGCGGTGACAGAAACTTTTTCCGCGGCTAAGACGATACTAGGACTATTGGTCCCATAAACGCCTCGATAGCCAGCCGAAATATCAATCGAAGAGCCATCAATGAAGGTCGTGCTATAAGAGTTGTTTGTGCCCTTTGTATACGTTCCCGCAAGGAGGCTAAACGTATCCGCGCCATTTGCCGTTGAGCCAGTTCCATCAACGTAAATACCATCGTAAGAGGAATCAATATCGATGGTTTTGCCATAGACCGCGACATTTGCGTTTTCTAGTTTAAAGGCATCTGTATTCGACCAGGGTCCTGTGGCAGAAACCTTTACCGTGTTTTCTGCCGCCTTAGTCCCTAAAGTTACTGTTCCCTTCTTAACATTGACACCGATGACAGATCCTGCAGTATTTAGAGTTTTTGCATCGATTGTGACATTGCCTTTAAGCGTCACAGAAGGATTAACTATTACGTCTTCTGTGCCATTGTTGTATGTAACGTCATAGCCATTTAGGTTAACGCCATAGGCAGAGCCCTTCTGCGTCACTACCGTTAGGTTAGTGTTGCCATCAACCGCTACCGTTGGAGCAAGGCCCGCAACAGAAGTTGTTGTATCCGAGTATCCCTGCCCTGAAAGGCTAATGCCAGTGGCAGTATCGGAGGCCGAATAGACTTCTGAAGTCAAGTTGCCCGCAAGATGAACACCAGCGATGCCATAGCCATACGTGCTCGAATAGTTTGTTACAGCGATAGCGGTGGCCTTACCTGTAGGGGTCTCGACGTAAGCCTCCGTTGTCGTGTCTTTCTCGCTATTAACGTTAATCGTAGCTGTCTTCTGATTTAAATCAATACGACCAGCATTTGCATAAAGACCAACCGCTTCCGCAGCATCAGAGGCCGTCACTGTCGCCACAAATGTCGAGTCGCTTCCTGAGGCATTATTACCAATGATTGAGCCTTCGCCATCCACATAAAGGCCATAAGCCTTGTCGCTTTCGGCATCAGAAGCACTGCTCACAGTGAGTGTGACATCTCCTGTTAGCGTTACGGAAGGATTCGCTTTTTCTGAATCGTTATATGTTACGGTGTAACCCTCAATCTCAACGCCGTAGGCTGAAGCCTTCCCCGTTGCAGCCACCGTGATAGAAGCCCCTTCATCAACGCTTACAGATGCAGCATGGTCTCCCGTTACAGAAGAAGAATCCGAGGAGCCTTTGCCATAGATTTCAATACCTTTGGCATTACCTTTATCGGATTGAATCGTGGCATTTAAATGCCCAGCAAGATGTACTTTCCCATGTTTACTTGCGTCAGTAGAACTATCGGAACTTGTGACATAGATACCCGTAGCGTTGCCAGTGGAGTTCTCTTTGTTTTCTAACTTGAGAGTAACAGTGTCATGGCCTAAATCAATGCGCCCACCTTCTTCGGCAAACATACCCATTGTTTCAGCCGTTTGGGAACTCGTTGCGTTAATCGTAAGAGACGAACCGCTTGTAGTTGCTCCTCTAGAGGTAAGGCCAACAATAGAGGACCCGCTGTCTGCGTAAAGGCCGTAGGTCATATTGCTGTTCGATTCACTTCCTGTTGCAGTATTGGTGAGACTAACAGTGAGAGCCTTGGAGTTAAGCGCAATGCTAGAGGCAGAACTACCAGCGACACCGAATGCTGTTCCATAGCCAGTCGTACTCGTTGTTCCCGAAACTTCGGCGGTGATGGTGGATGGTGCCTCTGAAGTAATTGTCGCCTTGGAACCAGACAGGGCGAAGCCATAGGCGATACCCGCACCAGTATTCGTCGCAGTAACACTAAGCGTATTGGAATTGATGACAAGGTCGGAATTCGAAGTGCCCTGAACACCAGCAGCTATTGCACTACCATTCGTTTCTGCAGTAAGAGTTGTGGTAGTTGAATTAATAGAGGCCGCTCCACCAGAGAGACTGAGATCAATTGCGTTACCGCGACCTGTACTTTTTGCCGTAATGCTTGTTTGTGTAGAAGTGTCACTAACAAGAAACTTTCCATTAGATCCTGTGGAAACACCAGTGACACCTTGGCTAGCATTCGTTTCAACAGCAACTGTGAGGCTACCAGCGAAAGTTGGCGTATTTGTGCTAGCAGAAGAGTAGTCGTAAAGGATGCCCGTTACAGCCCTACTACTCCACATCCTTGGGTTATTCACCACAACGGAATAATCTTCTGAGATTGTTCCATCTGCGCCCTCGGTAATCTTCAAAGCATAAGTCTCGAATACAAGGGACCAAATCTCAACTGACTCTAAAGAAGTCGTATCACTGTCCCAAGTCACTGGAGTGGAACTAGCAGCATCCGCCTGATTGGATAGAGGAAGCAAAGACACCATCGCGGTCGCAAGGACGCAGCGCTTACCCTTCTTCTGCACAGAGCGCGTAATCTCATTAGCGACCATTAAGGCACCACGGAATCGATTAAATATAACTTTGAATGTCTTGTTCATTGCTTTCTACCCATGTAACACAAATCGGCTTTTCTTTGAATTAACTTTCTTCAGAGGAAACTATTGAAATTAAATAGAAATCTTTAGCTCCAGCTGAGAAAGTTCAAGCCACTTGGGGAGTCGTGTTTCATTGTTCAAAAGGAAAGATCTGATGAAGGTTTGAAGTTTTAAAACTGCCTTCTTTTGTAAGGAAAGAGGAGGAAAACCATCCCTTTGCAGAGCCCTCAAAGTCGCAAAGCGTAAGAGCCTTGCCTTCGAGACAGCTCTATGTGCGAAGGTCTGCGACGTGAAACCTACAAAGAAAGATTTTTTTAAAACTGGGTTCACCTCACTCACATCCTTTTAAGAGTTCTCAAGCGTTTGAGAAACCAATAAAAAAAAGGGGAGGAACACCTACGGCGTGGAATCATTTGAAAAAAAATAAAAAACGAGTCCTGTTATGTCTCCCCCTCACCAAACAGAACTACGCCGCATGCATGAAATGCATTATGTATACAAAATACTTCGTATTTTACTTAAGTAAAAAAGGAAGGGAAGCCAAAAAATCGAGAGGTAACAAGGGGTTTCGATTGCTTTTCGTAGCAAAGAAAAGAATGACTTAACGCAATGAATCCTTGGGTTCTAATTTGATTTAACGGGGGGGGGGTATCGCAGAATATCTATGAATTAATATACTGTTTATAAATGATTATTTTGTTTCTATTTTTATAGTGTTTTATAGAAAATCGCAACTTAAAAGTTTAAAGTTTCTCTTAAAACTAATGTAACGACAAAAACTTTGTATCTATTTCTTTTCGCGATTCTTTCTTGTGTGAACTGAAATTTCACTTTTGCAGAAATGCAACATACGGAAAGCGCAGATTTTTTATAACGCTTTTCCGAGGCATCTCTCGTTGTGAATTTGGAAAATGCGAAAGCCAGAAACCACGGCATCCAATAGCAAGTAACTCGCCACCTCTAGCCGTGAGGTATTTTCACTTCTTTTTTGTTTTTTAAGAAGTTTTTACTTTTGAAAAAGGCCGCTCCTTTTTTAGGTAACGGCCTCTTTACTTTCGAAAGGTTGCTATTGAGAACTACTTTTCTGTTTTCTCTTCAAAAAGATACTCTTTATTGACAACCTTCGC
>CAZHBC010000109.1:0-4439 GCA_964530715.1 uncultured Sutterella sp.
AAAAGAAGCATTCTAGCCGAAGAGAATTCCTCTCTTCTAAAGAATGGCAGGAATCCAACCATTTGCGAAAGCAATAAAAAGAAGCGCACCCGCAAAAATAGAAAGAAGTGGCCTCTTTAAACGCCATTGCAAAAGGACAACTAAGAAGATACTCAAAGATGCTGCTACGGCTGTGCTCGCACCGCGCCCTGCCACATCAAAAAGGCCAGAAAGCACTAGGAGCACCATAATAGAAAGCGGAAGGAACTCTCCGAGATCTCGAATCCAACGTTGCTCTCTTAAGAAACGCTCTCCTAAGAAAAGCGGAACCGCTCGAATGGCAAAAGTTACCGCTGCCATGCCAAAGATAACGAGCACTAAATAGAGGACGTCAGACATGGCCCTCTCCTGCTGCGGCGCGGTGCCGCCCCCAAATAACGCCGCAAACTGCACAGATAGCGATAGCAATTAAAAGAGCTTCCGGTGCGGCTAAGTACCAAGCGATTGGATAGGCAACAACTGCGCACCAGAAGGGCCAAGACGTCTTCCGCGCTCGCCACTGCTCGGTTGCAAGCATTGCGAAAAGGCACGTGAGAACAAAGTCCATCCCAGATAGATTTAGTTGCAATTGGGCTCCGGCAAGAACGCCTAGGGCCGTACCGATATTCCACCAAATCTGATTTAAAAGACTAAGCGCGAAGACTCGCGTGCAACGTGTATCTTTCGGTAGCGTTGTCACAAGAGAGAAGGTTTCATCCGTGAGGGCAAAGATGCAATACCAACGCATAAAGCCCCTTTTAGCTAAGCGATCAAATATCGGAATGGCGTAGAAAGCGTGTCTTAAATTGACAACAAATGTGGCAAAAGCGATGGAAATAACAGAAAAACCTGCGACTGCCATAGGGATCATCATGAATTGAGAAGCCCCGGCATAGACAAAAACGGAACTCGCGAGGATAAACCACGCGGGTAGTCCCGACTGCATCCCTAAAAAGCCAAAAGCCATGCCGATGGGGATGTAGCCCGCCATCACGGGAACTGTGTCCCAAAAAGCAGATTTCCAATCCGCCATCTCAATTAAAACGTTTTCGTTTGAATCCTTTGTTTTCACAATGTTTCAGAAAGTCAATTCCTTAGTTCGGGGCGCTATGATACGGCAAAAAACGGATAGCCTCTTTTTCCCGATGTTTGTAAAACGCCTCGTCACCCTCTTTACTAGCCTCACGCTTGCCACTGCGGGAGTACCAGCAATCGCGGCAAACGATGTGGACTTAAACCTGCCAAGTCTCGGGACGGTCGCAGGCGCTGACCTCACCCTCACGGAGGAGCGTGAGTACGGAGAGGAAATCATGCGGCACATTCGAGCGGACGCTGCCTTTCTCTCAGACGATGAGACTGTTGACTATCTTAATCGCCTAGGGTACCGACTTGTTGCCGCGGGGAGAACGCAACCCTATGATTTTTTCTTCTTCCCGATTCGAGACAAAAGCCTAAACGCCTTTGCACTTCCAGGGGGCTTTATCGCTGTTCACACGGGGCTCGTCGTTGCAGCAGAAACCGAAAGTGAACTCGCGGGCGTCATCGGTCACGAAATTGGCCACGTCACACAGCGCCACATCGCCCGTATGATCGAACAGAGTAAGGGCTCTCTTGCGATGACCGTGGGGTCCATCCTTCTTGCCATCCTTGCGGCTCGCACGGGAGGAAATTCTGGAGGTAACGCCGCCGTTGCCATTGCGATGGGAACACAGGCTGCGATGATTCAAAAGCAATTAGCCTACTCGCGTGATGCAGAAAGAGAAGCAGACCGCGTAGGGCTTACCACTCTTGCGAATGCGGGGTTTGATCCGAAAGGGATGGAAAGTTTCTTCTCTAAGTTGCAACAGAATAGTCGCTACTATGAGACCGCCTCCACAGCTTACCTTTCCACGCACCCCCTTACTGGGGAACGTATGAGCGACGTGCAAAACCGTACGCGGTCTATGCCTGTCGTTCACCACAGAGACAGTTTGGATTTCAAACTCATTCGAGAAAGACTTCGTGTCCTGCAAGAGACGCGCTACGACGGCTACCTCACCGCGGCACGCTCGATGCAGTCGGCGCTAAAGACCGCAATGGGTAACGACGCTGTTGCTCTTCACTACGGACTCTCTGTTGCTTATGAGAAGTTAGGGCGCACAGCCGATGCCCTCAAAGAGGCGAAAAGCGCAAGAGCCCTTGTTTCCACTGAGTCTGTTCTCTTGGACAAGAATCTCGCGGAAGCTTCCTTCAACGAAGCAAAGAGCGCAAAGGAAAAGGACGCAGCTCTCGCACTCGCGAAGAGAACCGTCAGTAACCACCCCTATTCCTCTATGCTCGCAAGCACCTACGCGGATATGCTTTTCCGTGCGGGGA
The DNA here is from genome assembly GCA_964530715.1 of uncultured Sutterella sp. Lineage (GTDB taxonomy): Bacteria > Pseudomonadota > Gammaproteobacteria > Burkholderiales > Burkholderiaceae_F > Duodenibacillus. The sequence goes on from CAZHBC010000109.1 coordinate 2,374, forward strand.
AGAATACGGAAGTGATTCGGTATCTTCGAAATCAGAAAGCCTTAAGTAAACGCAATGCCGATTACTTTAGTCTTTTAGCGAGAAGCTACGAAGCCTTAGGGAAGAGAGCAGAGGCCTTTGCGGCAACGGGAGACATGTACATACTCCTTGGTAACGACAAAGCCGCTCTTTATCAGTTTGAAAAAGCACAGAGAGCATCCGACGCGGACTTTTACGTCATGAGTCAAATTGATGCAAAGCTTAGAACACTAAGAAATCGCCTCAAAGACGAGAAAAAGTGACGACTTCCTCTTTTTGAAGACACCCTTCTTAAAGTCAATAACCGAAGGGCAACCTGCGTAAAGATGCAATTAATGGGGTGAGAATTCACGCCAACATTGTGCGAAAATTGCGCCCGCAGAAAAAATAAAAGGTTTTTGTTATGGCTATTGAAGATTATTTAACGATTGCAGAAAAAACCGATGAGGTCATCGTAACCGATGCCGTCATTGTCGGTGCGGGTCCTGTGGGACTCTTCCAGGTTTTTGAACTCGGGCTCTTAGAAATCAAGGCTCATGTCGTTGATTCTTTGAGAAACGTAGGCGGCCAATGTATGGAGCTCTACCCAACAAAGCCCATTTACGACATTCCCGCTGTTCCTGTTTACTCAAGCTATGAGTTAACGGAGAATCTCTTAAAGCAAATCCACCCCTTTAAACCCGTCTTTCACCTCGGAGAGGAAGTGACAAAGGTCGTTCGTCGCGAAGATGGGCAATTCGATGTGGAGACCAATAAGGGAACACGTTTCTTAAGTAAGGTTGTCATCATCGCTTCTGGTGTCGGCTCCTTCCAGCCGAGACCGTTGCGTGTGCCTGGAATTGAAAAATTTGAAGGAACGCAACTCCATTATCGCGTTAGAAATCCTGAGATTTTCACAGGGAAGAACCTCGTTATTTGTGGCGGTGGCAACTCTGCTCTTGACTGGACGCTTAACCTTGTTGGTAAAGCTGAGAGTGTGGTCCTCGTACACCGCCGGGATGGCTTCCGAGCGGCTGACTCATCGGTCGCAAAGATGAAGGAACTCTGCGAAAACTGGGAAATGCAGTTTGAAGTAGGACAGGTCACAGGATTTGAAGAAAAAGACGGAAAACTCTGCGAAGTTCACGTCACGGGGGCCGATGGCGTCACACGCCGTATGCCCTTAGACCACTTACTGGTTTTCTTTGGCTTGCAGCCTAAGCTCGGTCCCATTGCCGATTGGGGACTTACGCTTGATCGCAAACAGATTGCTGTTGATACGGAGAAGTTTGAAACTTCTGTTCCTGGAATCTTCGCCGTTGGCGACTGCAACATCTATCCTGGGAAAAAGAAACTTATTCTCTCGGGCTTTCACGAGTGCGCCTTAGCGGCTTTCGGGGCAAGTAAGTATGTCTTCCCAGAAAAGAAAACCTACCTACAGTACACAACAACGAGCCCGAAACTCCACAAGGTCTTAGGTGTTGAGACACCTGTCTTTGACGACTAAGGTAGCAAGTTAAGCCCCAAACACAACCGTTCGGGGCTTCTCTTTTTTACGCTTTCTTTTCGTTACCTGTGGCAAAGTCCTCTAGGTCGCTCCCCGTGAGGCGATGCACTGTCCAACCTGTCATCTTCTTCGCACCAATCGAAGCGTAGAAATCTAAACTGGGCTTATTCCAATCTAAGCAAGACCATTCCAACCTTCCGCAACCCCGTTCGACTGTGAGTTTGGCGAGGTGGCGCAAAAGCGTCTTCCCATAGCCCTTACCACGCTCTTCAGGTAGAACAAAGAGATCTTCCAAATAGATTCCAGCTCTTCCTAAGAAAGTTGAGAAATTGTGAAAGAAAAGCGCATAGCCAACGGGTCTCTCCCCTTCACAAACAAGGAGTACCTCCGCCTTTTTCTTATCAAAAAGCCATTCTTCAAGAATTGCTTCTGTCGCTACAACTTCGTTTTCGAGTTTCTCGTAGCGGGCAAGCTCCATGATGAAATTCAAAATAGTTGGAACATCCTCGCGCGTTGCAAAACGAATCTGACAATCTTTCATAAACACCTCGCTTGAAAAAAA
>CAZHBC010000110.1:0-4423 GCA_964530715.1 uncultured Sutterella sp.
GCTTCCCAAGCGGGTTTGTTGCTGTAAAGCGCGGCGGCCTCTCTCAGAGCCCAACAGAGAGCATCTGTTTGCGGTGCATCAAAGAGGTAACCGTCCCCTGTGTCGCCCGCGACAGGCGTAATCGTATCGGCGAGGCCCCCTGTGCGTCTTGCAAGGGGAAGTGTCCCGTAGCGAAGAGCCATGATTTGCGTGAGTCCACAGGGTTCAAACCGAGAGGGAACAAGGAAGGCATCGGCACCTGCGACAATGCGGTGCGAGAGAGCCTCATCGTAGCCAATGCAACAGGCAATGTGCCCCTTGTGGGTAGCGGCAGCCGCCCGGAAGTTTTCCTCTAGAGTGGGGTCGCCAGAACCCAAAACGATAAGCTCCCCGTCGAGAGCAAGAATCTGTCCGATGCTAGCGAGAACAAGGTCTAGGCCTTTTTGATCTGCTAAGCGACTAACGACACCGAAAAGAGGCCCTTTGGCATTGGGATCAAGACCAAAACTTTCTTGTAGGTCCTTCTTACAGAGCGCTTTCTTCTCGAGCGTTGTCGCGTCATAGGTGCTCGCAATCGCTTTATCTTTCGCGGGATTCCAAATTTCATAATCTAGGCCATTGAGAATCCCAGTGAAGTCAGCGCCGCGTCCCTTAAGGACACCTTGCATACCAAAGCCCATCGCATCCGTGAGAACTTCATTTGCGTAGGTCGGACTTACCGTTGTTACTTTCTTAGAAAAGATGAGACCTGCCTTCAGAAAAGAGATATTCCCGAAAAATTCAAACTGATGGGGGAAACCCATTCTCCGAGAAAATCCCAAGTCGTCAGCCTCGCCAAAGGGATAAAGACCACGGAAGGCTAGATTATGAATTGTGAAAACAGAGCGAGCAGTCTGGGCGGGGTTTTCCGCCATGTAGGCTGGCGTCAATCCCGCATGCCAGTCGTGCGCATGAACAACGTGAGGTTTCCAGGAGCGGTCCAAATCACCATCGGCAATTTTTGCGCCGACCCATCCTAAGAGTCCGTAGCGCTTATGGTTGTCATTCCACTCGCGCCCTGCGGGACTGCTGTAAGGATTTCCTTCGCGGCCAAAAAGGCTTGGTGAGTCGATTGCGTAAACGACCTGCTGTGTTTGCGCAACGAGGCCCTTGATGAGACGAATGGAAGCAGCGCCAAAGGCGTTACCAATCTCTGCAACCGTCTCTTTATCCTTAAGGCCTCGCAAAACGGCTGGGTACCCAGGCAACAGTAACCTTACATCGACTCCAAGGGCGCGTTCAGCACGCGGCAAAGCGTACGTTACATCGGCCAATCCCCCAGTTTTTATCAGAGGAAAAGCCTCTGAAGCCACGTGCAGAACTTTCACGAAACGAATCCTTTCTTATAAGTTGTTTAAATGAACCTATCTTAAGAGCTTATTTGTTTTTCTCTAGCGCTTGCATCATCTCGCGCGTGACAAGTGTGACGCCTGTGCTGGTTCTTCTAAAGCGCTTAGCATCTTCCTCGGCATTGACACCAATGACCATACCGCTTGGGATGACTACGCCTGTGTCCACAATGCAGCGGTTTAGATAGGCGCCTGGCCCCACAACGACGCGAGGAGCGAGCACAGTCCAATGGACCTTAGCGTGCGAGTGGACTCGGGTGTCAGACCCAAGGATACTGTGATAGAGCTCACCACTAATTAAGCAGCCGTTTGTGACAATGGACTCGATAGCAATACCACGCCTGTCGCCTTCGTTATGAACGAATTTCGCTGGCGGCAACTGGGGCTGCGCGGTCCAAATGGGCCATGCCGGATCGTAAAGATTAAGTTTTGGTGTTGTTTGTGTTAAGTCGATATTGGCTTCCCAGAAGGAATCAAGCGTTCCAACGTCTCGCCAGTAGTCTTCCTGTGTTTCTGGCTCGCCGATACCATGTACGCAACTGTGCGAGAAGGCATGTGACACGGCAACTCCCTTTGCTACAGCCTCGGGGATAAGGTCTTTACCGAAGTCGTGCGAAGAATCCGGTTTTTCCATATCCCGCTTGAGAGCTTCAAAAAGGTAGTCTGCATTAAAGATGTAAATGCCCATCGAACATAGAGAAATGTCGGGGTTCCCAGGCATCGCAGGGGGATTAGCGGGTTTTTCGACAAACTGCGTAATCTTTCCCTTCTTATCTACTGCCATGACACCAAAGCCCTTGGCTTTTTCACGCGGAACTTCAATGCAGGCTACGGTGCATTCGGCGCCGCTTGCGATGTGCTCAGAGAGCATCGCCGCATAGTTCATCTTGTAGATGTGGTCGCCGGCGAGGATGAGGATATAGCGCGGGAAGGGACGGTAACTTTGCAAAATATCGATATTCTGAAAGACCGCGTCAGCAGTTCCTCTGTACCAAGAGTTCTCATCAACGCGCTGTTGCGCAGGGAGAAGGTCTACGAATTCATTTACAGTGGGCTGCAAGAAGTGCCAGGCCTGCGAGATGTGCCGCAGGAGGCTGTGGGACTTGTACTGCGTTGCAACAGCAATGCGGCGAATACCGGAATTCACGCAATTGGAGAGCGCAAAGTCAATCAGTCGGTAGTTTCCGCCAAAGTGCACGGCGGGCTTTGAGCGACGATCCGTGAGTTCGTAAAGACGTGAGCCACGGCCGCCCGCAAGAATGAGGGCAACGGTTTGACTCGGAGCGCCTAAAGTATTTCGATTCGACATCATCGTCTCCTTACATTAACTAATTACATCGGGCGCAGAGCGACCGGTGATTTTGCGAATATCCGCAAGTTTCTCTGCGAGTTCGATAAGAGGCTTGAGTGTCTCTTGCACGGGTTTCTCGTAAAGAGCAGGGTCTGCCGTATAACGCTCTAAATAAACACGTAGTGTCGCTCCGACGGTTCCAGTGCCAGAGAGGCGGAAAACAATACGCGAGTCGCCACTTAAGAGGATGCGGATACCCTGGTGGGCACTCGTTGATCCATCAACGGGGTCGTGATAGGTAAAGTCATCGGCGGCTTCAATCGTGAAAGACTCTCCATCGCTTGTACAGAAGCCCGTTCCCGCAAGAGTCGGCGCAAGGCCACGTAAACGCTCCATCAAGGCGTTCCCAGCGGCAAGTTCGATTCCTTCATAGTCGTGCCGTGAGTAGACGTTACGACCAAACTCTGCCCAATGTTCACGGACAAGCGTTTCAGCGGGTTTCCCAGTTGCGGCAAGGATATTAAGCCAGCAAAGAACTGCCCAAAGGCCGTCTTTTTCTCTGACGTGGTTAGCACCCGTCCCTGCGCTTTCTTCTCCGCAGATTGTGGCTTTGCCAGCATCTAAGAGGTTTCCGAAGAACTTCCACCCTGTGGGAGTTTCATAGCAAGAGATGCCAAGTTTTGCAGCGACTCTATCAACGGCACGGGACGTTGGCATCGAGCGTGCGACGCCAGCGAGCCCTGCTTTGTAGGCAGGAATCTTCTGTGCGTTTGCAACGATTACCGCAAGGCTATCGCTTGGGCTCACAAAGAGGTTGCGGCCCACAATCATGTTTCTATCGCCATCACCGTCGGAAGCCGCGCCGAAACTTAATCCCAAAGAGGCGTCCGACAGAGCATCAATGAGGTCTTTGGCGTACACGGGATTGGGATCGGGGTGCCGTCCCCCAAAGTCTTCTAGTGGTGTGCCATTTACAACGGTTCCTGCTGGAGCACCGAGCGTTTCTTCAAGGATGCGTTTTGCGTAAGGACCCGTGACAGCATTAAGGGCGTCATAACGCATCTTAAAGTCGGGCTTCGCAAAAAGAGCACGGATGGCATCAAAGTCAAAGAGTGTCTTTAAGAGTGCGGCATAGTCACTCACAGGGTCGATAACAGAAATCTGCATCGCACCGAGCGTCTTTTCGCCAATTTCCGAGAGGTCCGGCACATCCTCTTCTTCGATAGCGTATTCGGTGATCTTCTTAGAGACTTCAAAAATCGCATTTGTGAATGTCTCGTTTGCTGGTCCCCCGTTAGCGAGGTTGTACTTGATGCCGAAGTCTCCCTTGGGGCCACCAGGGTTGTGACTCGCGGAAAGGATGATGCCACCATCGGCTTTCCGCGCACGAATCACAGCACTGGCCGCTGGGGTAGAAAGAATTCCATTTTGTCCAACGAGGACTCGGCCAAAGCCCGCAGCCGATGCCATTTTGAGAATAGTTCTAATCGCTACGGCATTAAAGTAGCGGCCGTCACCACCGAGCACAAGCGTCTTACCCTTGCAGTCACCGATGACAGTGAAAAGTGAGGCAACATAGTTTTCTAAGTAGTGGGGAAGCGAAAACCGAGCAACTTTCTTACGCAATCCTGAGGTCCCAGGTTTCTGGTCATCAAAGGGTGTTGTCGGATAGATGCGAATAGCCATCATGTACTCCTTAAATATGTTTGCGCGTAAAGGCGATGAGTGCCTCGGTTGACGCATCAAAGTGTAGCGCCTTCTCTTT
>CAZHBC010000111.1:0-4377 GCA_964530715.1 uncultured Sutterella sp.
CTTGCCTATAAACCAGAAATTAACGAATTCATGGGACGGCGCTCCGTGCAACTTGTCATCATCGCTGCTGAAGACTAGAGGAAACCCGAGGAAAAAATACAACCCCGCAATGGATACTCCGTATAATGCGCTCTCAATCTAACGACCGCATTTCCTAAAGAAAATCAACAATGGAAGCTGAACGCATCAATTCGACAAAACACTGCTCCGAGGACCTCCTACGGCGTCTTGCCGAACTTCGGGGGTATCTTTGACGTCGACAAAAAGAAACGCCGTCTCGAAGAGGTGAATCGCGAAATCGAGAACCCTGCCCTTTGGGACAATCCGCAACACGCTCAGGAAATCAGTAAAGAAAAGAAAGCTCTCGACACTCTCGTAGGTGACTTCGAGCGCTTAACGCAGGGGATTTCTGACGCAGAAGAGCTCTTCGCGATGGCTCTCGCTGAAGGCGATGAAGCAGGAGCTGAGAGCATCGCTAAAGAAGTTGAAGGTTACGAAAAAGAAGTCGAAAGGCTTGAATTCAAACGGATGTTTAATCAGCCGATGGATTCTGCGAACTGCTACTTAGAAATCCAGGCGGGCGCTGGCGGCACCGAAGCGCAAGACTGGGCAAGTATGCTTGAGCGCATGTATCTCCGGTTTGCCGAGCGCTCTGGCTTTACCGCGAAACTTACGGAAGAAACCCCAGGGGATGTTGCAGGGATTAAGGGCTGCACAATCTACATTGAAGGCGCTTGGGCCTATGGGACACTACGCACAGAAACTGGTATTCACCGCCTGGTAAGAAAGAGTCCCTTTGATGCGAACGCAAGGCGGCACACCTCTTTTGCAAGTGCCTACGTCTACCCTGAGGTCGACGACTCCATCGAAATTACGATTAACCCAGCAGACTTAAGAGTTGACGTCTTCCGTGCCTCGGGCGCTGGTGGTCAGCACGTACAGAAAACAGAATCTGCCGTCCGTATTACGCATATTCCAACGGGAATTGTCACAGTCTGCCAAGACGATAGAAGTCAGCACAATAACCGTGAACAAGCCCTGCGGCAGTTAAAAGCAAAACTCTATGAAGCAGAGCTTAGAAAACGCATGGCAGAGCAAGAAAAACTCGAGGACGCCAAGAGTGACATTGGTTGGGGCCATCAGATTCGTAGCTACGTCCTCGATCAAAGCCGCGTCAAAGACCTGAGAACCAACGTTGAAACAGGCAACACGGGAGCGGTCCTTGATGGAGATCTTCAGATGTTTATCGAGGCAAGTCTCAAACAAGGCGTCTAGACTCCCTAGGTCAACCTTTTAGAACCCATTTACTAAACACATCGGAAACCACGACAATGAGTGAAGTCAATAAGAATTCCAAAGAGCAACAGGAAGATATCAATCACGTTATCGCAGAGCGTCGCGCAAAGTTAGAAGCCCTGCGCGCGAAGGGCGTCGCTTACCCTAACGACTTTAAACGTAAAGACCTCTTTGGAGACTTAAGAAAAGAATACGGCTCTAAAACCAAAGAAGAGCTCGAAGCGCTCGCTCCTGAGGTTACGGTTTCTGGCCGCATGATGCTCAAGCGCATCATGGGCAAGGCTAGCTTTGCCACCGTCACGGATTTCACAGGAAAGATGCAGTACTTCCTTACCCCCTCGGAAGTGGGAGAGGAATCCTACGCGGCTTTTAAGGGCTATGACATTGGCGACATCGTCGCTGCGCGCGGTACGCTTTTCTTAACAAATCGCGGTGAACTTTCTGTGAGAGTTAAGGAATTGCGTCTTATCACAAAGAGCATCCTTCCCTTGCCTGATAAGCATAAGGGCTTGGTGGACCCCGAGCAGTGCTGCCGCATGCGTTATGTGGACTTGATTATCAATGAAGAGAGCCGCGCTCGCTTTGCAACGCGCTTTAAGGCTGTCTCTGCTGTGCGTCACTTCATGGAAGCACACCGCTTCGTTGAAGTCGAAACTCCGATGCTTAACACGATTCCAGGGGGCGCCAATGCGAAGCCCTTTGTCACGCACCACAATGCCCTCGATATCGATCAGTATCTTCGCATCGCGCCGGAACTTTTCTTAAAGCGCCTCGTTGTCGGCGGCTTTGAACGCGTCTTTGAACTCAATCGTTGCTTTAGAAATGAAGGCATCGATACGCGTCACAATCCAGAATTCACAACCATTGAGTTCTATGCGACGTATTGGACCTATGAAGATCAGATGCAGTACACGGAAAGCCTCCTACGCTATGTGGCGAAGGAAGCCACGGGAAGCGAAAAGCTCACTTACCAAGGAACTGAAATTGATCTCTCGAAGCCCTTCTCTCGCTTAACACCTGAAGAGGCAATCTTAAAGTACGCCCCGAATTACACCGCAGAGCAACTCAAGGATGAAGCCTTCCTTCGCGCTGAGTTAATTCGCCTCGGCGCTAAGCAGCCTGACTGGGTTGGCATCGGTGCTCTCGTGATGGCGCTCTTTGAAGAAGTTGCGGAGTCGAAGCTTATCCAGCCGACATTTATCGTCGATTACCCTGTGGAAATCAGCCCCTTGGCGCGTGCTTCGGATACGAAGCCTGGAATTACGGAGCGTTTCGAACTCTTTATCTACGGTCGTGAAACCGCAAACGGCTTCTCAGAACTTAACGACCCCGATGATCAGGCTGCTCGCTTTAAGGCACAGGCTGATGCAAAGAGCCGTGGCGATGATGAAGCGATGTACTACGACGCAGATTACATCCGCGCCTTGCAGTACGGACTTCCCCCGACAGGAGGTTGCGGCATCGGCATCGATCGCTTTGTGATGCTTCTCACAAACGCCTCGTCCATTCGTGAAGTGTTGCTCTTCCCGACGTTGCGTCCAGAAAAGGATATCTAAGTTAGATGCGTAAAGCAGAAGAACTTCTCTGCGCCCTTAAAGTTAGAGCCACACAAGAGCCCCCTGAAGGCTCACGAACACTCTCTATCTGTGGCGTTGACTGTGGTGTACTCGTACCACGTGTCTATGAAGTTCTTCGCTCTCCAGCCTTTTACGATGTTTTTGAAGAAACATCCACTGGTCTTGAACTCCCTTACGCGGGAGAGACTGCCGCACAGAGACTTGCGACGCTTGCTAAGACGCTTTTTGACAGCGGCATGATCTTTCAGTGGCGTAACGAACTACTCGATGTCGTAAGTTTTGACTTCACGCAGAAGTTAACAAAAGCCGAGCGGGGAATCTTTCGATTCTTAGGACTTACAACAACCTGTGTGCACGCCGTTGCAAGAGACGACACGGGACTATTTTGGCTAGGGAAACGTAGCGCTACGAAACAGGTTGATCCCAGCCTTTGGGATACGCTCTCCGGGGGGCTATCAAGCGCAGGAGAAACCCTCCTTGAAACACTCGCTAGAGAAACTGTGGAAGAAGCCGGCATAGAACCCGCTTGTTACACAGTTCATGCTCCCGCTGAGTTCCTTGTGACGCGTCCTGTGCGTGAAGGTTGGATGCGAGAAAGAACTGTTGTCTACCCGATTACTCTAAAGAAGGGAACGATTCCAAAGAACCAGGATGGTGAAGTAGAGAGGTTTGAAGCAATTACCAAAGAAGAACTTCTCGGTCGCATTGCCACAGATAGTCTCACACTTGATGCCGCAATCGGACTACTGAAAACTCTAGAGAGCTAACAGAATGAAACTTGCCACCTTTAACGTCAATGGAATCAACGCAAGAACGGAAATTCTTTGCGATTGGCTAAAAAGTGCGGCTCCTGATGCTCTTGCAATTCAAGAAACGAAAACTATTGACGCAGGTTTTCCCGCTGAGGTTTTTAAACCCCTTGGTTATGAGTCCTTTTTCTTCGGACAAAAAAGCTACAACGGCGTAGCGATCCTCGTAAAGAAAGACGCCTTCAAAGAAGCCAAACTTATTGCAAAGAATATCCCCAATTATCCCGATGATTCAGCACGTGCCATTGCTGTTGAACTCACAGAAAAAGGCGGAACTTCCTTTATCTTTATCGGGGGCTACTTTCCAAACGGGCAAGAAGTTGGCTCGGATAAATATCTCTACAAACTCGATTGGATTGCCTCGATGACGCGGTGGCTGCGGCAGCTTCTCACGGAAAAGAAATCTCTCGTACTCGCTGGCGACTTTAACATTGCACCGACGGATAACGATGTTTGGAATCCTGAGGAGTGGAAGGATTGCATCCTAGTTTCCGCCCCTGAACGGGACGCCTACACTGGCCTAAAAGAATGTGGCCTCATAGACCTTTGGGAGAAAACCCCGCACGAGCCTCAGACCTACTCTTGGTGGGATTACAGACAGCAGGGTTTTGAAAAAAATCACGGCATGAGAATTGACCACATCTTCGCAAGCGTCGCCCTAGCAAGCCGTCTTCAGAGCATCACCGTAGATAAGT